>NZ_JYGQ01000002.1:0-72234 GCF_000960025.1 Streptococcus mitis
TGTCACTCCTGCGTTTTTAGCTTGAGTTACTGCATCGTTTGTTGTCGCGTTGTCAATTGCTTGCTTAGCTGCATCAGCTTTCGCTTTCGCGTCTTCCTTAGCTTGGGCTTTCTCTTCAGCAGTCAAATCGTTATTGGCATCAATCGCATCGTTCTTAGCTTTCAGAGCTTCGTCGATGGCTTGTTTTGCCGCTGGCTTCGCTTGCGCTGTTGGTGTTACTGAAGATACACTTGTCGCTCCGTCATTTTTAGCTTGTTCTACCGCATCGTTTGTTGTCGCGTTGTCGATTGCAGTCTTCGCTGCATCAGCTTTCGCTTTCGCGTCTTCCTTAGCTTGGGCTTTCTCTTCAGCAGTCAAATCGTTATTGGCATCAATCGCGTCATTCTTAGCTTTCAATGCGTCATCGATGACTTGTTTTGCAGCCGGTTTAGCTGTTGGCGTTGGAGTTACTGAAGATACACTTGTCGCTCCGTCATTTTTAGCTTGTTCTACCGCATCGTTTGTTGTCGCGTTGTCGATTGCAGTCTTCGCTGCATCAGCTTTCGCTTTCGCGTCTTCCTTAGCTTTGGCTTTCTCTTCCGCTGTTAAATCGTTGTTCGCGTCAATTGCTGCTTCCTTGGCTTTTAATGCTTCATCTACTGCATTTTTTGCATCAGTTTTCTTTTGACTTGCTTGCGGGTTAACACTTTCCACATCAGCGACACCTGTAGTTTTCGCATTATCTACTGTTGAGTTTGTTGTTGCAGTATCAATATTATTTTTAGCCGCTGTTGCTCTTGCTTGTGCATCTGCTTTTGCTGCTTCTTTTTCTTCAGTTGTTAAATCATTTCTTGCATCAAGTTGTGCTTCTTTCGCTTTAAGTGCATCATCTATTGCTTTCTTAGCCACTGGTTTCGCTACCGCTGTTGGCGTTACTGAACTTACACTTGTCGTTCCTGCCGTTTGGGCTGAGTCCACTGCTACGTTTGTTGTAGCATTATCGATTGCTGTTTTTGCTGCATTCGCTTTTGCCTGTGCATCTGCTTTTGCTGCATTCTTCTCTTCTGTCGTTAAGTCGTTATTCGTATCGATGGCTGCTGCTTTCTCTCTTAAAGCTGTATCAATAGCTGCTTTTGCCGTATCTTTCTTAGTTACTACCGGGTTATCATTGCTAATCACAGTTGTTCCTGATGTTTTCGCATTATCTAATGCTGCTTTTGTCGTTACCGAATTATCATTAATCGCTGTTAAAGCTTTTGTCTTATCGGCATTAACTTTTTCGATTGCTGCTGCTTTTTCTTCCGCAGTTGCATTTGTATTTGAATTAATTTCCGCAATTTTTTTGTCTGCAGCTGTATTAATTGCATCAATTGCAGGTTGTTTATTTAAACTCGTGAACTCTGATAAAGGTTTTGTATCAGTTGAACCATCTTTATACATTACAACAAGATTTCCATTAGCATCTTTTGTAATCGTAGAAATTCTTGACGCTTGAATTTCTACAGCTTGTCCTCTTTTACTTGTAAGATTTGCATCATCGTTAGTTTGAGAGTATTCAATTTTTACTTTTTCTTTAATTTTTTCAAATTCGTCAGCCGTAACATTCGCTGGATCTACTACACTAACTGTTCCTTCTGGAGTCTTAATATCATATTTAGTAGTTTGATTTTTTACAACAAACTCAACATAACCTTCAATTTTTTGACGTTCTGCAGGATTAGTAGTTGCATTAATTCTTCCGTTAAAAGGTGCACTTTCTCCATTGTTGTCATCTTTTGCAACGATAACACTTGTCCATTTTTTCCCAGCAGTTAAATTCGTTGTTCCAGTCATTTTAATGGTTGCTGTCTTCTTATCTTCAGAAACAGAACCTGCTCCGCTTGTTACTGCGCTATCAACAATATTCCCTACTGCTAAACCAAAACTAGTTGCATTATTATAGTTAATGTCACCAGGGCCACGAAGTTTTAGGTCCTTAATCTTAGACTCATCCGTTGCAGTAAATGTTAAATCCGTTTCTTCGCCAGAATAGATATAAATATTTCTGTTTGCTTCGTTTGAATACGGTAGATTAACAACCGGCGGAATATTTTTTTGTACAATTTCCCCTACCGGTTTTGTCTTCGTAGAACCATCTGTAAATGTCACAACGATATTATTCCCAACGATATTAACAGATTGGATAACATCCTCAGGATGTTCAACTAAAGTTCCACGTTTATCAGCAAATCGTGCATCTTCGTTTGTTGTTGAATATTCTAATTGAATACTATCTTTGATTTTCTTTAAATCTTCTGCTGTAGGATTTGTCAAACTAGTTACAGAAATCTTTTCATCTGTAGGTTGAGATCTTAATGAATATTTCTTAGATTGAGCTTTTAATACTAAGTAGAAATACCCTGGGTCTGCAATACTATCACCTTTTTTAAGATTCTCTCTACCTTGATCATCAACCACCTGAATATAACGAGTACCCACGTTAAGTGTTTGGTTTTCTTGTTTTGTATAATCTCTGTGTTTTTTCAGTATATCGTTTGGACGACCTGTAATAACGATTTTCGCAGGATTTGCTTGACTCGCCTCCGATGTTACCCCTGCCGTTTCAGCACGATTTATTACCCTAGCAGTAAATCCAAATTCAACATCCAAGTCATTATCTGTACCTGCAACATTAGGGAATCTTTGTCTAGATCCTTTCTTAATCGTTGCATAACGAATCTTTCCAGTTTCAGAATAAACAGGAATTTCTAATGAGAAATGCTCTTCGTTATAGATATAGATTTTCTTCTCATCTGGTATGGAGAATGTAAAGTCTACCTTAGGATCTTGATTCACAGCTGCACGGAATGTTGTATCCTTTTCAATTTCACTCCCATTACGTGGATCATTGGCACCAGTATTTTCAATTGCATTTGATTCTGATGGTTTCTCAGTATTATCAGCTTTGATACCAACTGTTTCTTTACCTTCAGTTGTATCTGTTGAAACAATTTCTTTTTTCTCAACCAGCTTATTTCGTAATTTTGAGTTAACTGTAGCAACCAGTTTTTGATAGGCACTCGTCAATTCTTCTTGACTGCTTGCGTTCGCTAAAGTTGCTTTGGCATTAGCCAATTCAGCAGCTAGACTCGCTACACTTTCCTCTGTCTTATTAGCGTAGGCTCCACTTGAAATCTTACCTTCAATTTCACCAATATAATTTGCAAGTTGGCTTTTATCTAATTCTGGTTTACTAATTTTTGGCTCACTGATTTCGGACTCACTCTGATTTTCAGCCTTCTCCCCACCTGATTGAGCCAACTCTACTTTACTAGAAGACTCTTCAGTTACTTTCAATTGATCAGCTGCAACTGCTCCATTTCCTAAAAACATTAAAAAGGCAGCAACCGCTACACTCGCTGCACCAAAACTATATTTACGAATGGAGAAACGCATGATTTTTTCTTTTCTCTGATTCTCAAGGGACTTATCAGAAAGCTTGTTCTTCATTTATAATATTTCCTTTTCTCTTATCTGTATACACATTATATCATATTAAACTTTATGCGTATTTACAAATTACTTTATATTTAATTTTATAATTTTTAAGCTATTTTTGCAAGTTGTTTGAACTAGAACAGAATCCATAAAACAAAGCCCTGCCTGACATTTCATTTACTTTTTGAAAATCTATTTTCTAGTATTTTAGTTATAAATATATTCAATAATTATGCTTGTAAATGAACAGTCAATCACTACATAAATAAAAAGGAGAAGACATACTTGCCTCTCCTTTTTGAGATTAAGTCAGTCCCTTCAGGACTAACAAAATTATTTAAAGATTGAAGTTTTAAAGCTATTTGTTTGTTGAAGAAGTTTCTTGAAGATTTTCTCTTTAAGTGATACGGTATTATCAAATTTAACTGAGCCATTTTTAAGAGTAGCTTTATCTTTATCAACAGCTGCAGCAAATGCATTCTTCAAGTCATCGTAACTACTATATGTAGTGCCGTCAATTGTAACTGGGTTAAATCCTGCTTTCGCTTTATCAACAACTTCTTTGAAGTATTCTTTCTTCCAATCTTCTAGAGTATTAAATTTACCATCAGAAACTTTCTTAATGATGAAGTCATCTCCTAGAGTAGCATGACCTGCTTGTTTAGACTCATTTTTCAGCATGTTAGAAGCATAATTTAGGAAGCCTTTTTCATATCCAAAGTAACCCCACATACGGAAGGTGTTATGTTTGAATGACATTGCTCCTGGAGCTCCTTCACTTGTGTTACCTCCGTAGATACCAGCGGTAATTGGTACAGTTACATAGGCAGAGCCAAATCCAGTTGGGTCATACTGACCATTGCCAGGACCGTGCTTAGTCATGAAGTTTTTCTCTACTAAGTCGTTAACAGATGTTAAATTATATTCTTTTTCTTCTGCATTTAAATCTCTAACGTTGTCGTATTGGTTCTTCGTATTAGCTCCACGAAGTTTCTTATCTACTTTCTTGAACCAAGCGTTGTTTAGTTCTTTACTGCCTTTATCAATTACAGCTTCTCCTTCAAGGTAATCAAGAAGCATAAGCGTATCATTGAAACCTTTCATGTAATGATCAATTTCAGCGCGAGAAGTAAGGTCATTTGGATTTGTGTTATACCATTGATTTCCGTCATTTGGACGTTCGTATGCCATGTTTAATCCAAGTGCTTTGAAGTCACCGTTTGGACTTGTTTCAGCAGGAGATTGTAACATACCTTGTGCAAATGCCTCTAAGTCAGTACCTTCACGGTGTCTTGAACCACCTAAGTAAACCATACGGTCATTTACGTGAGTCGTTTCGTGAGTGAAGGCTGAGATACCAAAGTCACTAATCATATCCGTCACCATAAAGAAGACTGAATCATCTTTATATGGATTACCGTAGATACGAGCTACAGCTCCCATACGCCAGTCAGTTGCGTGGTAACGACCTGTTGGTCCGTACAATTCACGGATAGGCGCTACATCCTTACCACTATTCGTATGTCCATATTTATCTGTGCTGATTCCTTTATAGTTTTGGTTATCAAGTACTGGTGTTGGCACCATGTTATTGCTCTTAAGCAGTTGATTACGAACTTTATCTAATGATAAACGAGACCAGAAGTCTAGGTAATTTTGTTGACCTTTAGCGACTTTATTGATTTCAGCTTTGAATGCTTCGCGTTCTTCTGCAGTATTCTTACCGTATTTTTCAAAGGAACTGTAAGCCATAGTGTTATATGTTGAGATTAAGAACATATGTGCATCTTTTAAATTCAGAAGTGGCAGAATCATCTTACCGTGCATGTCGTTGTTTAATCCCTCGTAGGCTCTGTGTTTCTTATCAGCAAATTCAGGAGTTGTTGTTTTAGGTTCAACGATATATACATTATCTTTAGTAGCTTTTATGAACCAATCGTTTAAGTCTGTGTCACTTGTGAATAGACGCATATTATAGTCTAAGAAACTGTTTAACTCGCCTATACCGATAACTCCACCGATTGTTTCGCGATAAGCTTCTAAAGTTCTATCACCTTTAATATTACTTTCTTTAGAACCAACCTTAATCAAGAAGTCTAACACACCAACATTCTTACCATAGAAGTCCGGTTTGAATAGCATTAATTCTTTAATATTAAAGTCATCAAATTTAACTCCGTAGTATCGGTTGAGGTAAGACAAACCAAGAAGAACTGCGGCCTTATTGTCATCGATTTTCTTAATCAAAGCACGTTTTGCAGCTTCATCAGTGTTAAGCTGGTGATCTTCATTTTCTACTAACTTCGTAACGAATTGAGTAAGATTATCTTTAACGTACTTGAAGCTTTCTTCGAGGTACAAGTCCTTAATTGCATTGACTTTGTTGCCACCAGTTCTACCCAAGTGTTGGTAAACCGGGTCAGATTGCAATTCAACTGGACTTAACTTGCTTTCGATAGCGCTGATTAAATCTGAACGATCTTTAACCACCATATTTGGTGTATAAACGACTTCACCAAGCTCAGCGACACTGTATTCTTTCACTTGTTTAACTTTAGATTCTTTCGGTGAAATCGTAAAGATATCTTTTGTCTTATCAGCGTAGTGAACCAAAATATGGTCAGCATCTGTAAGGTCTGTGACAAAGTCATTGCCTTTCATCGCCGTTACAGATAACACTTCTTTCGTTAATAAGTTTGATCCAGCTGGAATCTTATTCCCTTGGTTGACAATCCATTCTTTGTTATAGAATGGTTGAAGTTTTTCGATGTTACGGTAAGCAAGCTCACGAGATGCATTGTAGTCATCAATATTTTTGTATTGATTAGCTTTACTTACAATATTGTTCAGTTTATCTTCAACAGGAAGTGTGCTTTCAAATTTATCAGCAGTGATTCCCATTTTAGCGATTAATTCATCAGCTTTTTCTTTAGTTATGCTAGGAATTTTTTTAGAATTATTATAAGTTGTTTTACCTTCACTTACACCCTCAACACTGTAATTGCGCTTCGTTCTAGAGTATGTAAAGTAATCATCAGCATCAATATCAGAGTGACCAAAGACCATTTCACCAGTCTTAACTTTCATCATAGTGATGTTGTCTTCTATAGCCCCTAGTGCCCAGTTAGTCCCTAGCAGTCCACCAGACATAACGGCTTCTTTGAGTTCAATAGAGCCTTTTGCTACAGAGTTTCGAAGAGTACCTTCTTTACCTAAAGTATTGTTGTTGCCACCGTTTTGAGATGAATATACGATTCCAGCGGCCTTAGCTTTGTTACCTGTGATTTCAGCATCAACATAAGCTTTTTCTACAATACCTTTCCAGTTTTCACCGACGATACCTGTTAAGTAACCACCGCGATTTCCAGCAGCGTGTACTTTACCGATAAATGCAACGTTACTTAATTTTCCACTACCATCAATTTTATTGATAACACCAGATACATCATTATTACCAACAACGTTACCTGTTACTTTAATATTCTCTACAGTCGCATTATTTTTGATAACATTCGCTAGTGGTGCAATCCTATCAGTACCTGGCATGTCGATATTTACATTTTCAAGTAGTAAATCTTTAACAGTACCACCGACAATATCACCGAATAAAGGTCTGTTCATATTGCTAATGGTAAATTTATTACCGTCAGTGCTTGTCAATGTTCCTTTGAAAGCATTAGTAACATAAGATTTTCCTGCTGGTTTAACGTTAGCAGCATTGATATTGCTACCAAGCTTAAATGTGCCGGTCGGGTCTTTTTGCATAGCTTTTACAAGATCGTCAAAGCTATAATATACATCACCTTCGTGTGTTTTTTGTTTTTCAAAGTAATGAACATACTCTTCGCTCAGTGTGTTATCAGCATTCCGTTGAATCAAATCTGGTGCTTTGGCAGTGACTTTGTATAAGGTTTTTCCGTCTTTTTCTACTTCTTCAATCTTGTCAACGGCCAGTCTTGTAACTTTGTTGTCGTGAGTTGTAACTCGTAGGTAAAGTGGAGCAACATCAGCTGGTTTTTCTGTCAGCAAACTAGTATCTGTTTCATTACCATCAGCATCCACACTCATCAAGCTTGTTTCTTTGATGTTTTTGATTTCAACTTTTTTGAGGTCAATTCTTAGAGGTTCTTCCTTCAGAACTTCTTCCTCATCACCCTCACCACGGTCATAAACCATCTTCGTTTCAAGTTTATAATCCTTGTAGTACTGTAAATCTGTCAGGGTAGTTGTCAAGTCATCTGGTGAAACATTCAAGGTTTTGACAATCTCATCACCTTTTTTCAGAGTTAAGGTAATAGATTTAATGGCTGCCTTACTTGGATTTTCTAGACTATACTTAACATCTGAAGTCCGTTTCAAATCCTTAGGCTCAACTGCTGTGATGGTCAATACTGGTTTTTCAAAGCTCTTGGTACCACGTTTCAAAATTTTGTCTTGAGGTGCCTCAAGGATTTCCTCTGTAACTTTTGGAGCATCCTCTGTTTTAACTCCCTTAATGGTATTAAAGGTCTTGGTGATTTTTTTCTGGCCTTCTTTTCCTTCTTGAGCTACAACTTCTAAGCCTTTTTTCAGTTGGTCATCTTCTTTAACAACTTCCTTAAATGGAATCTTTTCAAGACTTTCTTCTACAAGAGTTCCTTCAATTGGTTTTATCCCACGACTTACCTGTTGGTTTACAGGCTCCTTGGCAACTTCTGTGCTAGTTGAAAGAACTTGGTCCGTTTTAACACCTTCTACTGTTTTATAAGTTGTTTTGGTAACTTGACTACCTTTTTCACCATTTCTTACGACAGTTTCTTCGTCCGTATACTTGGTTGGATCCTCAGTCGTTTCAGTTTTGTAGTCTAAATCTGTAGTCGATGTTTCAACAAGGGTTCCTTCAGTTACTTTGTACTCAGGTAACTGATCTTGTACAAGGGCTTGGCCGGTTTTACCTTCCTCTTGAGTTCCTTTTACTTCGATTGGAGCTTCTGGTAATTCTGGCTGTGTTAGAGCTTGTCCTGCCTTACCTTCTTCTTGAGTTCCTTTTGCTTCTACTGGAGCCTCTGGTAATTCGGGTTGCGTTAGAGCTTGTCCTGTTTTACCTTCCTCTTGGGTCCCCTTCGTTTCAACTGGAGCCTCTGGTAATTCGGGTTGTGTTAAGGCTTGTCCTACCTTACCTTCTTCTTGCGTACCTTTAGCTACTTGATGCGTTGGTTCAGCCTGTGGGGTTGGAGTTGGGGCAGGTTGCACCTCTTTCTTCGTTCCAACTGCAATGACTTGTGACACAGGATTCTGAACCACTTGGTCTTCGATGACTTCTCTAACTTCTTGACCATTAACCATTGATACTTTGGTTACAAGGCGACGCTGACCCTTTACTCCAGCTGTGACGATACGAGTCTGTCCTTCTGCTAGATTAGC
Organism: Streptococcus mitis; assembly: GCF_000960025.1. GTDB lineage: Bacteria > Bacillota > Bacilli > Lactobacillales > Streptococcaceae > Streptococcus > Streptococcus mitis_DH. The sequence goes on from NZ_JYGQ01000002.1 coordinate 8,860, forward strand.
ATCTGGGCTTGTGACTGTTTCAAACGGAATCTCCACCAAGCTCTCTTCCAGTCTGGTCTGAGGATTCGCAGAAACTGGTTTTTCTTCAACAGCAGGAGAAAACGGAGTTTGTGCCACAGGTTTTTCAACAACAGGTTCGGTAGTGATAGCAGGTTTTTCGACGACAGTTTCTGGCGCAACAGTAGGTGTTTCTTGAACGACTTCTGTCTTCTCGTTTTCTTTTGAACTTTGCTTTTCTACTGGTAACTGAGGCTTCTCAGCTGAAACTGGTCTTGATGGATGGAGTTCTGCTTCCTTGAAGTAGCCGATGTACTCATAACCATCAATATGGATAATCCCTTCAGACAATCCTTCATGTGTAGAGGCTGAAATAGTTTGGTTATAAGAGAGCAATTCTTTATTTTCAAATGCGAATGTTCCATAAGGTACAAAAGTGCTGGCTCCTAAAGAACCAATCAAGAGAACACCTAGGACTTCTTTACGACCTTTTTTGGACACTAAAAAGACTGCTAGCGAGGCTGTTGCCAAGCCAAGACCTGCTAGAGCGACTTCCTTACTTCCTGTGTAAGGAAGTTGTTGACTGGTAGTTGCCTTCTTGCGATAAACTACATAAATAATATCTTCATCTTGAAATTCTGTTGGAACCTCATGATGAATCAGAGCTTTTTCAGACTCGGTCAATTCCTGCTCCGCCAAATAACGATAATGAACGCTATGAGCACCACCGACTTCATTGGCTTGAACCTTATCCACTGAAAGGGTACTAGCACCAAAAAGGAAGGCCCCGATTGCTACAGGACCTACCCCAACAGTTAGCTTACGAATCGAATATTTGGTGATTTTTTCTAGTTGTTGTTTTGTTTTTTTCATTCTCACGACTTTCTGATAGAATCTTGTGGATAATGCGCACGCGCACCTCCAATTAATTTTGGACGGCTAGCAAGAGCCGTTACATGGGCATGCCCAATTTCTCTCAAAAGAGGGCGAATCGGAACCTGAACATGCTTGACATGCATACCAATTGCAGTGTCTCCGATATCCAATCCAGCATGAGCCTTGATAAATTCGACCTCAACTGGATCTTGCATAAACTTGAAGGCTGCCAACTGACCTGATCCTCCTGCATGAAGGGTAGGAAGGACACTGACGATTTCCAGACCAAACTGCTCTGCCAACTGACGTTCAACGACGAGGGCCCGATTGACATGTTCACAACCTTGAACAGCTAGATGAATTCCTTTTTCCTCTAGGATATCTAGGATGGTCTTCACAATGATTTCGCCAATTTCTTGGCTGGATTCCTTGCCAATCTGACCACCTATCACTTCACTAGAAGAAAGGCCCAAAACAAAGATAGATCCTTGCTTCAAATTGGCCTTTTCTAATACATCTTTTACAATCTGGCTTGTTTCTCTTTGAATGTCTTTTTCCTTCATACTTGATACCTCTTTTGTCATTATCTATCATATCGTTTTTTCTACGTTTTAGCAAGATAGACAACCTAGAAAGCTTGCCCAATTACGCATAAAACTCCCAGAATTGACTGGGAGTTAACTAGTTTCTATTCTATTTATGTATATTTCAACTGTCGTACCTTTTGAGGGAATAGAATCAATCTTCATTTGGTAATCTTCTCCAAAGTGAAGTTTGAGCCGTTGATCAACATTTTGAAGACCAACTCCCCCACGTTTGAGTTGACTTTGACTACTATCGCTAGCATCTTGGAAACCAACCCCATCATCCTCAATGCGGATGACTAGTCCTGAATCCTGTTTCTGAACAGAAACTTTAATATGTCCCTGACCTTCCTTTTCCTTAATGCCATGGTAAAGAGCATTCTCTACAAGAGGTTGTAGGACCAACTTGGGCAAGACTAGCTTATCAAAGGCAGGATTTTCCTCAATCTCGTATTCCAGCTTATCCCCATAGCGTTGTTTCTGGATAAAGAGATACTGGCGGACATGATTGATTTCGTCAGACAGACAAATCCAGTCCTTACCTTGATTGAGCGCCAAGCGGAAATAGGTTGTCAAAGACTTGATCACCTGAACCACGCGCTGACTATCCTGAAATTCAGCCATCCAAATGATGGTGTCCAAGGTATTATAAAGGAAATGCGGATTAATCTGGCTCGATAGGGCTTGAAGTTGGTACTGACGGGTCGTTTCTTCCTGCCTGCGAATATCCGCCATCAGCTGATCAATCTGATCCAACATGGCATTGAACTGACGAGTCACTTCTCTCAGTTCATGGGCACCAGTTTCCTTGGCACGAAGATTCTGATTACCAGAAGCAATCTCCAGCATGGTTTCTCTCAAGTCATTCAGAGGAGCAATCCAACGTTTAAGACTAATCCACACCAAGCAGAGACAGGCAAGAAGAGATGTGAAACTGGCTCCAAGCAAGGTCCACATGAGTTGACTCCTAACCTGGTCTAACTTCTCCAACGAAGACACGCCAAGCACCGTCCAATCAGTTCCAGCAATCCTTTCCTGACTGACGTAGGACTTGTGATCTGGAGTATAGCCCTGCCCTGTATCAATATAGGGTTTCATGGCCTCCATTTCGCTAGACGAACTATAAACTGTGTGTTGAGGATGGTAAACAAATTCATGGTTTTCATTGATAATAAAGGCAAAGCCCTGCTGACCCAACTGAAGTTGATTTAGATAAGCTTCCAGAGTTTCATAAGAAATATCCAAACGAAGCACACCCAGATTAGCTCCCTTTGCATCAACAAGTTCCTGAGTGACAGAAATGACCCACTGACTATCTGATTTACGAGCTGGGGTCAAAACGGGCTTAGCCCCCTGATGAATGGCCTTTTGGTACCAATCCTCAGCCATCATATCAGAGGAGGTTTTCATCTGCACACTATCATCGGTAGAAATGACCTGACCGGATTTGGTGACCAGGACTACCGTTTTCAAGTCTTGGTCTGACTTTAAGATGGTCAAAAACAAATCTCGAATCCCCTTGACCTGGTCTTGACTGGGATTCTCAGCATAGGATAAAACATCTGCCTGCTGGGTCAAACTAGTCGAGGTGGTTTCTAATTTTTTGATATAAGACTGGATAAAGTGGCTAGTCTGACTGATAGTCGTTTGGCTATTGCCCTCAATAGTAGCCTCAATGGCTGAAGAACTAGATTGATAGTAGAAAGTCCCAACCAGAGCTAGGAGAATGAGAAAGACCAGAAAGATAGAAATAACCATTCTGACTAGGAGAGAAGAACGCTTCATCGACCTTCCCCCTTCTTAAACTGACGAGGTGTCACACCTGCAATCTGTTTAAAACGTTGGGTAAAATAGTTCATATCTTCAAAACCAACTTTCTCTGCGATCTCATAAATCTTCAGATCGGTAGTTAAAAGCAAAAGCTTGGCTTGTTTGACACGTTCTCTCACTAGGTAATCCTGAAAAGGCAGGCCCAATTCTTTCTTAATCAAAGAACTCAAATAAGTCGGACTAAAGCCTAAGTCATTTGCTAAAGACTTTAAACTAAACTGGCTATCAGCCAGATGGGACTGGATTTTCTGAGCCATATTTCCCTCAAACTTATCGGTCAATAAATCTTGTAACTGCTCTTCCTTTTCTTCCTTATCCAACTTTTGCTTGATTTTCCCCAACATTTCCTCAATATCCTGACGAGAAAAGGGCTTGAGCAGGTAGTCATCGACACCTAGTTTGACGGCAGACAAGGCATAATCAAAATCATCGTAGCCTGTCAAAAAAACCAGATGCACCTGAGGATAGGTTTCTCGGACCAGACTGGCCAACTGGATGCCATTTAGCTGAGGCATATTGATATCGGTTAAAATGATATCCGGCACCTGCTTTTGTATCAATTCCCAAGCCTGCCTTCCATTTTCAGCCTGACCGATGATTTCCATATCGTAGACTGCTACATTGACCAGCTTGGTCAATCCTTGTCTTACCAGATATTCATCTTCTACGATTAAGATTGTATAGGTCATGCTTCTCTCCTTTGTCACTTACTAGTATCAGTATAGCAAAATTCTCCTCTAACTGCTTAGGAAAGCCCTCTTAATCAACATAATCTAGTAAATAAGCGTAGCCTTTTTCTTCCATTTGGTCTTTGGGAATAAAGCGGATAGAGAGACTATTGATACAGTAGCGCAAGCCACCCTTGTCCTGTGGGCCGTCCGTAAAGACATGGCCAAGGTGAGAATCTCCAACTCGGCTTCGCACTTCCATGCGTGTCATATTGTAAGACTTATCTTCCTTGTAGGTGGCAACATCTGGACTGATGGGTTGGGTAAAACTAGGCCAGCCACAACCAGACTCAAACTTATCCTTTGATGAAAAGAGAGGTTCACCAGTTGCTACATCCACATAGATACCAGATTCAAATTTATCCCAGTAACGGTTTGAAAAAGCTCGTTCTGTTTGATTTTTCTGGGTGACTGCATACTCCTCAGGTGACAAGGTCTTTTTCAATTCCTCATCACTTGGTTTGGGATATTTGCTGGCATCGATGACGGGATAGGCCGCCTGATTGACATTGATATGGCAGTAGCCATTTGGATTTTTCTTGAGATAGTCTTGGTGGTAATCCTCAGCCACTACAAAATTCTGCAGACTCTCCTTTTCAACTGCTAGAGGTTGATCGTATTTCTTAGCCACCTCATCAAAGACTTGGTTAATCACCTCTAAATCCTTGTCATCTGTGTAATAAACACCAGTACGGTACTGGGTTCCCACATCATTTCCTTGTTTATTTTTGCTGGTTGGATTGATAATGCGGAAATAATGAAGCAGGATTTCTTTGAGGGAAATTTGATTGGCATCATAAGTAACATGGACAGTCTCCGCATGACCTGTTTGGTTGATTAATTCGTACTTAGTTGTTTCCCCTCTACCATTTGCATAACCTGAAACGGCATCTGTCACTCCGGGAACGCGTGAGAAATATTCCTCAACTCCCCAGAAACAACCTCCAGCCAGATAAATTTCGTGCAAATCTGCATCTTTACTCACTTCTGTTTTTTTCACTGTTTTTCCTCCTTGGCTAACTGATGCTTTCTCAATTTGCGAGCTATCTGTCTGCCCTGCATTTCGCATCAATAGAAAATAGAAACCACTTATAGCTAGGACAAAAATCCCTGCCAAGACAAACAATTTTACTTTATCATTCATGATCTTTCTCTACCCCATTTCTTTCAATGTTTTTAAAATCATATCCTTATCCATAAAACCAGGTTGCGTTTTGACCAGCTTGCCTTCCTTGTCTATAAAGGCTTGAGTTGGGTAAGAACGGACACCATAACTTTCCAAAAGTTTTCCGGACGGGTCAATTAGGACTGGGAAATTTTTATAATCCAAGCCCTTGTACCAGTTCTTAAAGTCTGCTTCTGCTTGTTCCCCCTTGTGTCCAGGAGACACCACTGTCAAGACCACATAATCATCACCAGCATCTTTAGCAATTTCATCGGTATCTGGAAGACTGGCTAGACAGATGGAACACCAAGACGCCCAGAATTTGAGATAGACTTTCTTTCCCTTGTAATCAGACAAGCGGTAGGTCTTGCCATCTACTCCCATCAGTTCAAAATCAGCAACCGCCTGACCTTTAGTCGCAGTTTGCGAACTAACTTGTTCAGTTTTTGTTTGCTCCTTCATAGTAGATTGGTCTGACATATTTTTAGCCGAACAGGCTGCCAAGCAACAGATTGAGCCGACTCCAAGGAGACATGTTTGCCATTTTTTCATTTCTTCTTCCTCTCTATTCAAATAATCTTGTTAAAATAGAAGCATTTCCCAAAAGCACCAAGATTCCCATCACAATAATGAGGAAACCACCCACTTTTTTGAGGGTTCCGAGGTAGGGATGAAGTTTTCGGAAATGTTTCAAAACATAGCTGGAAGCTAGAGCTAGAACCAAAAATGGTAGCGCTAGACCCAGTGTGTAAACCAACATAAGACCAGCTCCCTGCCAAGCACCTGAGCCACCTGAAGCCGCTAAAGCCAAAACAGAGCCAAGAACCGGCCCCACACAAGGCGTCCAAGCAAAACTAAAGGTCAATCCTAGTAAAAATGCCTGACTATAGCCGTTACCCTTTTGCCCTTGTCTCTTTAATTGTAGCCTTCTTTCCTTGTAGAGTCCCTTCAAATGTAAGACTTCCATCTGGTGCAAGCCCAAGAGAATGATGACCGCACCCGTCACATACTGAAACCAAGGGGCGTACAGCAAATCTCCTAAAAAACCAGCTCCATAACCCAGCAAGATAAAAATAAAAGAAATACCCGCTATAAAGGCCAGAGTTCGCAATAAACTAACAACTGAGATTGAAAATTTGCTACTAGAAGCCTGAGCACCATCTTTATCATCCAACAAGACCCCTGCATAGACCGGTAACAAGGGTAAAATACAAGGAGAAAAGAAGGAAAGAATTCCAGCAAGAAACACACTAATAAAAAAGATTATATTATCCATCGCCTTCCTCCATTCTTTGATTTGATAGGACTATTATAGCCCCAAAACTCAAGAAAAAACAGGGACAATGATAGGGAAAAATAGGAATTTAATCAGGTTATGTAAAAAATGGTGTAAAAAAAGCCAGACACAGTCTGACTTCGATGGAAACAGAAAAGAAAATTCACTAGTCTTCTCTGTTTATCTGATAATAAATTAAGTCTGCCAGATATCCTTTTCTCTCTACACCATCGACAATGGTTTTTAGATAGGACATTCCAGCCTTCTCCATGACACGACCTGAAGCTGGATTGAGACTAGCATATCGTGCTCTAACATTTTGAAAACCTGCTTGAGTAAAACAGAAGTCCAAGACAGCTTTCAAGGCCTCCGTCATCATATCATGACCCCAGTATTTCTTGCCTAGCACATAGCCAATTTCACAAGAAGAATCGTTCTCATCTATTGCAACGATGCTGATATCTCCTATCACCTGCTCCGGGTTTTCTTTGAGGCAAATGGCCCATTTGTAATAGTTGGGATTAGTATAGGAAGCAACCCAGTTACGAATCGAATTTCGAGTCACCTCGACATCAGAATGAGGATCCCAGGTGACATAGGTCAGATTCTCAGCGGATGAAGCCCAATTCTGAAACATGGCTTCTACATCACTTTCCACAAATCTTCGCAAGATTAAACGATCTGTCTGTAATATTTGCGTACCAATAGATTGCACTATGCTACCTCACTTTCTGATAGATGATTCTCTGCCCAACCTCAATTTAAATTTACTTTGCTTTTTAATTTCAAGGTAATAAGCTAAAAAGGTCCACAGGACCTTCCTCGCTTACCTGTTTCCATGCTCGGGGTAAAAATACTAAACTCAGTAACAACTAGAAAACGAGTTTTTCGTCTAATCCCTTGACGCAATCGCTGTCTGGTTTGAAATGCGCTCTAGCAAGCTTTTTCAAACCTAGTCATCGTTGCGGAGGTGAGACGACGAAATCGAACTCTGTGAGTTACCAGACCTACTCTCACTTTCTTATTTCAAGGTGAGAGGCTGAAAACCTCCACTGGAGGTTTTTCTTGCTTTTTAATTTCAGGGCAAGAAGCTAAAAAGGTCCCCCGGACCTTCCTCGCTTTCTCATTTATAGGCTCAGGGTAAAAAGACTAAACTCAGTAATAACTAAAAAACAAGTTTTTCATCTAGTTCCTTGACGCAGTCGCTGTCTGGTTTGAAATGCGCTCTAGCAAGCTTTTTCAAACCTAGTCATCGTTGCGGGGGTGAGACGACGAAATCGAACTCTGTGAGTTACCGATTTCTGTCTCACTCCCAAAAGTCATCGAATACGGTGATTGGTAGGTGGCGTTTATGTTGACCTTTGTGCCACCAGTTTTCGATTTTTGCTTGGGCTTCTGGGCTGATTGTTTTGCCTTCTAGGTAGTCGTCAATCTCTTCATAAGTGACTCCGAGGGCCACTTCGTCAGCTAGACCTGGTTTATCTTCTTCTAGGTCTGCCGTTGGGATTTTTTCATAAAGGGCTGGGTCTGCACCAAGTTCCTGTAAGAGTTGTTTTCCTTGGCGTTTATTGAGGCGGTAAAGAGGGAGAATATCTGCACCACCGTCACCAAACTTGGTAAAAAAACCTGTGATATTTTCCGCAGCATGGTCTGTCCCAATGACCGCTCCGCTATGGGAACCAGCTAGAGCATACTGAGCAATCATACGGCAACGTGCCTTGATATTTCCCTTGTTGAAGTCTGAAACAGGACTACCTGTCGCTTCAACTGCAGCTGTCATAGCATCAGCAGATTCCTTAATATTGACAACTAAACTGATATCAGGCTGGATAAAGGCTAGTGCTTTTTGAGCATCTGCTTCATCGGCTTGCACTCCATATGGCAGGCGGACAGCGATAAATTTGTAGCTGTCATCTCCCGTTTCAGCTCGCAGTTCTTCCATAGCCAGTTGAGCCAATCGTCCTGCTAAAGTTGAGTCTTGTCCTCCAGAAATTCCTAGTACAAAAGTTTTTAGGAAGGGATGTTTTTTCAGATATCTTTTTAAGAAATCAATGGAACGACGGATTTCTTCCTGGGCATCAATCACCGGTTTGACACCCAGCTCTTGGATAATCGTTTCTTGCAAACTCATTCTTCTTCTCCTTCACCAAGGGCTTCCTTGCGCATTTTGTCAATCAAGTCCATCTTGTCTTGCCATACATCACGCGCCAAATCCACTGGATAGTGCTGCGGATTGAGCACACGCTTGTACTCATCCCAAAGCTTGTCAAATTCCTTACGAGCATAATCCTGAATCTCAGTCAAGCTAGGCAAGTTGTAAATCAATTTCCCGTCCTTGAAGATATCCACCAAGAGAGGAACGGCATCAAAATTACGAACGGTCTTCTTGATGTAGGTATAAGTCGGATGGAACATCTTGATTTCCGTCATGTCGCTCACATCCACACCGTCATAAGTGATATAATCGCCTTCTGACTTGCCTTTTTCACGACTGGTAATACGCCACACCTGCTTCTTACCTGGCGTAGACACTTTTTCCGCATTATTAGACAGCTTGATCGTATTGCGCATGTTCCCATTTTCATCTTCAATGGCCACAATCTTATAAACTGCACCAAGAGCTGGCTGGTCATAGGCTGTAATCAGCTTAGTTCCCACACCCCAGACATCAATCTTGGCCTTTTGCATCTTGAGGTTGAGGATGGTATTTTCATCTAGATCATTAGAAGCATAAATCTTAGCATCTGTAAATCCAGCCTCGTCCAGTTGCTGACGGACTTTCTTAGAAATGTAGGCAATATCCCCAGAGTCAATCCGCACACCCATAAAGTTAATCTGATCACCCAGCTCACGCGCCACCTGAATGGCAGCTGGTACACCGATGCGAAGGGTGTCATAGGTATCCACAAGAAAGACACAATTTTTGTGGGTCGCAGCATAAGCCTTGAAAGCTTCATAGTCATTGCCATAAACCTGTACCAAGGCATGGGCATGGGTTCCCAAGACAGGAATGTCAAAGAGTTTACCAGCACGCACGTTGCTGGTTCCATTGGCACCACCAATCACCGCTGCGCGTGTTCCCCAGATAGCCGCATCCATTTCTTGCGCCCGACGTGTTCCAAACTCCATCAAGGGTTCATCTTCGATGACCGAACGAATACGAGCTGCCTTTGTCGCCACCAAGGTCTGGTAGTTAACAATGTTCAAAAGAGCCGTTTCGACCAATTGACATTGGGCTAGAGGGCCTTCCACCTGCACAATCGGTTCATTAGCAAAAACTAAGTCCCCTTCTTGGGCAGAACGAACGGTCAACTCCAACTTGAAATTGCGAAGGTAGTCCAAGAATGCTCCATGATAGCCTAGCGACTCCAAATAGGCAATATCACTATCTGAAAAACGCAGGTCTTCAAGATAACTCACAATTCTTTCCAAACCTGCAAAAACTGCATAGCCGTTCTTAAAAGGCTGTTGGCGGAAATAAACCTCAAAGACCGCCTTTTTATTGTGAATTCCTTGGTCAAAGTAAACCTGCATCATGTTAATCTGGTACAAGTCCGTGTGCAATGTCAAACTATCATCTGGATACATACTTTTCCTACTTCCTTATCTAGAAACCCATGAAAATTTTCAAGAACTTTCATGTATTCCAATAAATTAGTACTATTATATCACATTTTAGCTGGATTGAGAAAAGAGTAACAAGCTATTCTCCACTCTCCAGTTCATCCATATCTTGTTCAAACTTTTTCTGAGCCCATTCGCCATAGCTCTTCAGACCAAGATTGCCAATAAAGACCCAAGGAAGGTAAATAACATAAGTAATTGCCCAAGCAGACAGGTATTTAACATTCAAAGGATTGTGCTGATAAATTTCTATATTGAATTGATAATTCTGCAACATCAAAAGCGCCGTAATAGCCAAGGTTAGGAAAAAACAACCCAAAATCGTAAAATGAAAACGACTATAATAGGTCACTCCCAGATAACGGGCACGATTGAAAAAGAAGAAAATTCCTACTATCAGAGTATAGACTAGAAAATTCGGATTAAAAAGAGATGGAGCCAACACTGCCACCAAATAGCTTAGAAGTACAAGCCCAATAAAGAGTGAAAAAGACTCTGCCCCAGCTTTATTGATTAGTTGTTCTTCTCTTTCGTCAAGTAATTGATAATGAATGAATTTATTTACCATCTTCTTCCTCCCAAAATAGTTGGTCTAGGGTTTTCCCTAAGCATCTGCAAATGGACTGGCAGAGCGAGAGACTGGGATTGTATTTTCCCGCCTCTATCAAACCAATAGTCTGGCGCGTCACCCCGACAGCATCTGCTAGTTGACCTTGAGTTAAATCACGCTCCACCCGAGCTAATTTTAATTTTAAATTTTTAGCCACCTGCGTCCTCCTTATAGTTTTAAAAAGTTGCGCCTCTTTTTAACAACATTATATCATATATCTAACTTAATGCAACATATATATGTCATTTTGTAATATTTTATTAACTAAAAACTCTCTACCACAAAAAGATAGAGAGTTTTTAGTTTAAATATAGGATTTCAAAAAATCTACGGCATCGTAGGCTTTCACATCTAATGTCTCAGCTGCAATTGTATTGTCCTCAATATCACCTAGAAAGACATAATGTGTAGGATTTAACTGGTATTTATCGAGAATCCCCTTCATACTTATGTCAAGAACCCCTCTTTGCCTTATACTTTCATATTCACCTTACAAATTCTTTTGGTAATAATATCTTTGCCCAATGTAGGGATAGTCTTGTAACCTAAAGACTTCCTTGTAGCCATGCATTTTATAAAAATCTGGAGCTTGAAACTGGTAGGTATTGACAAAAGCAAAACGACAGTTTCGATTCTTAGCTTCAGTTTCTGCTTGCTGCAATAGTTTTGAACCGATTCCTTGCCCTCTCAGTTTCTCTTTTACAAATAAATACTCGATTTCTAGCCAATTTCCAAAAGTCTCTGCTATCAAACCTGCCAGGAGATTGCCCTTTTCATCTTCTACATAAAGATTAAGCGGCTCACTTTCGGCCTCTTCTCTTTTTGAACGGTTATAAACACGAATCAGATTCCCTATTTCTTGTGATTTATGGGATTCCTTATTTTCCAATCTAAAGTACATCTAAACCTCCTTAAACTCTGTTACAGCTTGATTATAGTCTTATTTCAATAGACTGTCAAACTAGCAAAAACCCACCAAGCTAAGTTGATGAGTTTAAAATCTATTTTCTAAATTTCCACTGGCTGTAAATTCCAAAACCGATAATCCAGATAGCTGAACCGATCGCTCCTACAAAGGTAGACTCTTGTAAAAAGAGGGTTACAAAGACAAAGGCAAAGAAGAGCATGGTTAAAGGATTTAAGAAACGATAGTGGGGCATGAGATAGCCATCCGCCATAAAGTCTGGTGACTTGCGGTATTTAAGGTGAGCCACCATAATCAAGATATAAATGGCGATATAGACACCTGATGATGATGCCGTAATCAAGGCAAAGGCATCCGAAACACCTGGCAAGACATTGATAAAGGCTGCTAGGGCAATCAAGATTGCTGAAGCGATGATGGCATTTTGTGGCACGTTGTGGCGAGAAAGAGTATCTGCCTTAATAGCCTTTAAGAATGGGTTTGGTGAATCATGGGCAATCTGATACAAGTGACGACCTGTTGAATAAAGGGTTGAGTTAAGGGCAGATGCTGCTGAGGTCAAAACGACGAAGTTAATTAAGGCCGCTGCCCACTTGATACCTGCCAATTCAAATACTGTTACAAAAGGAGAATCAGCAGAAGCAAGTTCACGCCAAGGAATAATGGACATAATGGCCAAGAGAGCTCCACCATAGAAAAAGACGATACGTAGAGGAATTTCCTTAACGGCTTTTGGCAAGACCTGACGTGGATTTTTAGTTTCAGAAGTTGTGACCCCGATAAACTCAATCATGAGGTAGGCAAAGAAGACCATCTGGAAGGCCATGACAAAGTTGACTCCACCATTTGGGAACAGTGAGAAATTGTCAGCAATATTAGCCAAACTTGCTACTCCATGTGGTGTCTTAAAGCCTGTCAAGACCATAAAGACTCCTGTTGCAATCATAGCTAAAATAGCCACAATCTTGACCATAGCAAACCAAAACTCAACTTCCCCAAAGAGCTTCACCGCAATCAGATTGACCAAGGCTAGAATAGTCAAAAATCCAATCTCAATCATCCAACTTGGCCAGCTAGGGAACCAAAACTGAACATAGTGAGAGATGGCTGTAATTTCCGCCATACCGATAAAGACAACGGATAGCCAGTAAGACCAAACTGAGAAATAACCCCAGCCCTTACCCAAATGGCGCGTGATAAAGTTGATAAAGGTATGTTGCTCAGGGTCTTGGTAAAGCATTTCCCCAACTGCACGCATCATGAGGAACATGAAAGCCCCTGTAATCATATAAATCAGTACAATGGAAGGACCTGTTAGGCTGATAGAGCGACCTGCTCCCAAAAAGAGTCCTGTTCCGATTGTTCCCGCGATGGCCATAACCTGCACATGACGATTGGTCAGACCACGCTCCATCTTATTTTTTTTCTTCTTTGAACTCATAACGTCTCCAATTCAATTTAATTTATACTCAATGAAAATCAAAGAGCAAACTAGGAAGCTAGCCGCAGGCTGTACTTGAGTACGGCAAGGCTACGCTGACGTGGTTTGAATTTGATTTTCGAAGAGTAGCAAAATGGAAAAAGGAGTGAGTGAAGCGCATCGCCTCCCCACTCCTTTTTTCTGCTCTTAGGCTGTTTTTTCAACCTTCAAGATTTTTACATCATAGCTACCAACAGGTGTTTCAATGGTTGCTGTGTCACCTGTTTTCTTACCAATCAAGGCTTGTCCAATTGGGCTTTCATTTGAAACCTTTCCTGCAAAGGCATCTGCACCCGCTGAACCTACGATAATATAAACTTCTTCTTCGTCCTCACCAATTTCTTGGATAGTGACTGTTTTACCAATCGCTACTTCGTCTTGGGCAACTGAGTCGCTATTGACGATTTCAGCATAACGGATTTTTGTTTCCAAGCTAGAGATTTGTCCTTCGACAAAGGCTTGTTCATCCTTAGCTGCTTCGTACTCACTGTTTTCTGAAAGGTCACCGTATGAACGGGCAATCTTAATGCGTTCTACCACTTCTGGTCGGCGGACCAATTTCAATTCTTCTAATTCTTTTTCAAGTTTTTCCTTTTCCTCAAGGGTCATAGGATATGTTTTTTCTGCCATTTTTCTCAACTTTCTTTCGATAGTATTGAATCTCTATCTGAGATTCTCATTTTTGTAGTCTTAGTTTGAACTACTATTTTGAGTAAGTTTGCTATTGACGTGCTCAGCAACATTACGATCATGTTCTTCCTGTGTCACTGCGTAATAGACTTTACCATCTGTAACATTAGCTACAAAGTATAGGTTCTCACTCTTTGTTTGGTTGATACTTGCTTCAATCGCGTCCTGACTTGGACTATCTACTGGACCAGGCATCAAACCAGGTTTTGTATAAACATTGTATGGTGAATTAATCGATGTGTCAATTCCAGCATCGTCTGCTAGGCTAATATTTTGACCGAGTTTGCCTTGGGCATACAAGATTGCAATATTGCTTTGAAGTGGCATACCAAGGTTCAAGCGATTGTAGAAAACACCTGCAATCAACTTACGATCTTCAGTCTTAGCACCTTCTTTTTCAACAAGAGAAGCAATGGTTAGCAATTCATTAACTGTCAAGTTTTTAGACTTAATTGCACTATAGTGTGGAGTCAAGGTCTTATCCATAGCTGCCAGCATCTCATCAATCAAGCTTTCAATAGTTGTGCTTTCCTTGATAGAGTAGGTCGCTGGGAAAAGATAACCTTCCAAACGGTAACGAGCTCCACTTTCTTTCGTTGGCAAGCTTTCGAGTAGGTTTGGATATTTAGCAACTTCTTGACTGATAAAGTTGTCATCTTGCACCTTAGCCAAGAAAGCATCCGCAGTCAAAGGCTCTTTAAATTCACCTTGTAATTGGCCTACAGTTTGAGCAATTTGCTCAATGGTATATCCTTCTGGAATGGTCAAATCTGCAAGTGATGGTTCTTGAGGTTCAGGAGTACCACCTTTTTGAAGTTCCTTGATGATATCCTCTGTACTCATGCTCTTTTGCAAATTGTAATATCCAGCCTTCAGATCTGAATAATTCTTATATTTTGCATAGAAAGCAAAAATCACACCGTGTTTAATCACACCAGAATGTTCAAGTGCTGATCCAATCTCTTGGACATTGGATCCTTCTGGGATTTGAACCGTTACATATTCCTTAGAATTTGCATCAACTGGTAATAAAGATGATTGAACATACTGGTAACCAAAGTAACCACCTGCTGAAATCAAGGCAATGAAAATCAATAGAGAAATGAAGAAAGCTTTCAAATGTGATTTTTTCTTCTTAACAGGTTTAATTGTCTCACGACGACTACGACGTGGAGTTTCAGAAATCACGTCAACAGCTTCAGTTTCAACGACCGGTTCAGGTCTTGGCGCTTCTGCTTGTGTCTCTTTTTGTGCTTCTGTCTTATAAGAAACAGCTACTCTTGTTGGAGTTGTGTTCAAATCTCTTTCGACCTTTTGTGGACGATTGACATCTGGTCCTGGAACCGGTCTTGAGGGACTTGCTTCAGCTGGTGAAGCTGGAACATCTTGACTAGGGTGACTAGGAATGATTGGAGCTTCCTCTCTTAGTTCCTCCGCCGGTGATGCAGGCACATCTTCACTAGGATGCTGTGGAACACGTGGTGCATTCTCCATAATTTTTTCAACAGCTGATAGGGATGCATTCATCACTTCTTCATCAGCAATTTTTGTGTCAGGGACAGACAAAGCTGATTTTTTTTCATCAAGTTCAGTGGCCTCTTGACGAATCCCTTCATAACGTTTTACTTTTTCTAAATCACGTAAAATCTGCTCTTTAAAGCTTAATTTTTCGTCTTCTCTTGGCTTTTCACTCAAAAGTTTATCCTCCTCGTTGACAATCCATAATATTATATCTTAAAAACGAAAGAAAAGCAACCTAGCATGCTTTTCTAGCTTATTTTTTAGCTTCCCAGACCATATCATACCAAGTTTCCCCTGCAAAGGTTGACTGGGACTTACCCTCATTGACAAATCCATGCTTTTCGTAGTAGGCGATGAGATAATCATGACAGGTTAGGTTAATACCTTCTCTTTCGTGTTCAAGAGCCAACTCTTTCAAGACTGTTAGTAATTTCTGACCAAGTCCAAGGCCTTGTGCCTCCTTGGCAATAGAAAGACAGGTCACAGAGATATAACCACCAGGCTCATGACTATAATCTTCTATCTCTTCTGTAAAAGACTGATCTTGCAGATGGCGGTATGGGCCAACTGGTCCTTCTATATACCCCATGATTCTGCCTTCTTTTTCTGCAACCAGAAACGAGGTCTGAATTTCTCGCAAATGTGCTTCAAAAACAGAGCGAGGAATGGCTTCTTCAATCGAGAAATTTTCTAGTTCAATCTCAACGATACGATCCAAATCTTCTAATCTTGCTTTCCTAATTTCCATTTCGCCTCCTAAAAAAAAGAGATTAAACCAAATCATACTAAAATCTTGACTAGCTGCATAAAGCGAATCTGTCTCTTCTTCATCAATAAAACCGTTCATTTCAAAATAGGAAAGCAACTCATCCGAACTCTTCAAACGGATAGCTTTGTAATCCAGCTCTACTGTCACCTCTTTCAAAGCCGCAAGAAGAAGCGTGCCCAAGCCCTGTCTCTGATGGTCAGACTCAATGACTAAAGAATGTATTTCTAGACATTGCGGATTGTGTGGGTAAGGACCACCTAGAACATAGCCTAGAAGCTGATTTTCATCCCTAGCTAGAAGAAAGGTATCCGCACACTTACGGATACTTTCTTCTAAAATATGGAAAGGTTGCTGCTTTTCAGCTGGAAAAGATGAGGCCTGAAGTGCCTCTATCTCAGTTAAATCAGACTTACTTGCCCGAATGATCTTAATTGGAATTTCCATGAGAACTTCCTATTGAACATTGCTTGTCAAATTAGACAAGAGACGCTCGAATGAATATTCATAGGTTTGGATATCTCCTGCTCCCATAAAGACATAGACAGCATTGTCATGGTCTAGGAGTGGAGAAACATTTTCAACAGTGATAACTTGGTGTTTCTTATTGATTTTATTGGCTAGGTCTTCTACCTTAACATCACCATGGTCTACTTCACGAGCAGATCCATAAATTTGCGCTAGGTAAACTGCATCCGCTTGGTTCAAAGCGTGGGCAAATTCGTCCAACAAGGCAATGGTTCTTGTAAAAGTATGCGGTTGGAAGACTGCAACAATTTCCTTGCTTGGGTATTTCTGACGAGCCGCATCCAAGGTCGCAATAATTTCTGTTGGATGGTGAGCAAAGTCATCGATAATCACCGTGTCATTGACAATTTTCTCAGTGAAACGACGCTTAACACCGGCAAATGTTTTCAAGTGTTCACGCACCAAGTTCAAATCAAATCCTGCTGTGTAAAGAAGACCAATAACGGCTGTCGCATTCATGATATTATGACGACCAAAGGTTGGAATATGGAATTGCCCTAATTCTTGTCCACGGAAGTGAACTGTGAAGGTTGAACCAGTTGTTGAACGAAGAAGATCACTAGCGACAAAGTCATTACCTTCTGCTTCAAAACCATAATAATAAATTGGTGCATCAGACGTAATCTTACGCAATTCAGCATCTTCACCGTAGATAAATAAACCTTTGGTAATTTGTTTAGCATAGTCGTTAAAAGCATTGAAAACATCCTCTAGACTTGTGAAATAGTCTGGATGGTCAAAGTCAATGTTGGTGATAATAGAGTATTCTGGGTGGTAAGGCATGAAGTGACGCTCATATTCGTCAGATTCGAAGACAAAATATTTGGCATTGCCTGAACCACGACCGGTCCCATCTCCAATCAAGAAGCTAGTATCTGTGATATGAGACAAGACATGAGACAACATACCTGTCGTTGAAGTTTTTCCGTGCGCTCCAGCAACTCCCATGCTAACAAAGTCGCGCATAAAGCTACCTAGGAACTCATGGTAACGTTTGTAGCTAATGCCATTTTGGTCCGCATAGGCAATTTCGACGTTGTTATCTGGACGAAAGGCATTTCCAGCGATAATTTCCATATCACCGTCTAGATTCTTTTCATCAAAAGGAAGAATGGTAATTCCTGCCTGCTCAAGACCACGTTGAGTAAAGTAGTACTTTTCAACATCTGAACCCTGTACCTTATGCCCCATTTGGTGCAACATCAAGGCCAAGGCACTCATACCTGATCCCTTAATTCCGATAAAATGATATGTCTTTGACATGTTTTCTCCCTTATTCCGTAATTCTTGTCAGATTCAACTCTTGGGCAACCTGACGTTCTTGTTCTTTTTGTTGATTCTTTTTATTGTAGATTTGGCTCTTCTTCAGAAAATCATAATTGTTTTTCTTTGGGCCTGAAGTTTCTTTTGGCTCAGCTTGAGTCGACATATTGTTCACTTCTTCCGCCAAGATGTAATGAGACTGGGTCAATTTTTGACTGTATTTGACAAATTCGCCAGGATTTTCCTTTTGGAAAGGCGCGGTAGGTTGATTGCCCTGTCTATCCAAACGTTGCTGAGAAGGGCGCCTTGTAGGAGTAATATCCTTAGTCAGATAACTTGCTGAGCGTTTCTTTTTCAAGTCCGCACGCGCTTCTTCACGCGCCACCTCCGCATAGCTTTTTCCTTCTTTTTTAACTCCTAAACCAGACTTCTTAGGTTTCTCTACTGGCTTTTCAATCGGTTTTGCTGGTTTTTCTTCAGTAATAGGGGCCCACTCCAGATAATTCTTATCACGGTATTCTCCCTTGATATTACTGATAAAGTCAGATTCATCATAGAGGTCCATAACCGGCATTTCAGTCAGCATGACCTCATCATCTGACACCAATGGAAATCGTTCTTCTCTCATTTTCTATTTCCTTTCAACACTTCATTATAGCGTATTGTCTTGATTTTTCAAGTGCTGGCTTCAGAAATTCCCAAAATTTCTCTAATTTCTGCTAGGGTCAGACTGCCACGTGACTCTGTGCCGTCCAATACTTGTGACACCAGATGTTTCTTCTGTTCTTGGAGTTCCTGAATTTTTTCTTCAATGGTTCCCTTGGTCACCAAGCGATAGACCTCAACCGTTTCTTCCTGACCCATCCGATGGGCACGGCCAATAGCTTGCGCTTCCACCGCAGGATTCCACCAAAGGTCAACCAAAATAACCGTATCAGCACCTGTCAGGTTCAGACCGACACCACCAGCCTTGAGGGAAATCAGAAAGGCATCTCTTTCCCCTTGGTTAAAGGCTTTGGTCATGTCTTGTCTTTCCTTGGCTGGGGTTGAACCCGTAATTTTAAAGGAAGTCAATCCCAAGTCTGGCAGTTCTTGTTCAATTTTCTCCAACATTCCCTTGAACTGCGAGAAAATCAAGACACGGTGTCCGCCGTCTGCCACCTGTACCAGCAGATCTCGGAGACTATCCAGTTTGCCACTGGCTCCCTGATAATCTTCCATAAAGAGGGCAGGAGTGTCACAGATTTGGCGCAAGCGCATCAAACCAGACAAGATTTCCACCCGACTTCGTTGGAATTCCTGATCTGACACTAGAGCCAGACGGTCTCGCATCTGTTGCAACTGGGCTAGATATATAGCCTTTTGCTGGTCTTCCAGTTCATTTTTATAAACCACTTCAATCAAGTCTGGCAATTCAGTCAGAACTTCTTCTTTCTTGCGTCGCATCACGAAAGGCTTGATAAACTGAGCCACGCGCTCAGCTGGTAATTTCATAAATTCTTTCTTGCTTGGTAAAAGTCCTGGCATGACGATTTGGAAAATAGACCACAACTCACCCAGATGGTTTTCAATAGGAGTTCCTGACAAGGCAAAAACTGACGGCACCACAAATTGTCTCAAGGTCTGGGCAATCTTGGTTTGGGCGTTCTTCATGACCTGAGCCTCATCTAAGAAAAGGAAGTCAAAGGCCATCCCCTGATAAAGATCACTGTCCTGACGGAAGGTAGCATAACTCGTCACATAGATTTGATGACTCTCAGCAAGAATCTCTTCACGACTAGCTTTCAAGCCATGAACAACAGCCACATCCAACTGTGGGGCAAACTTCTGAAATTCATCTGCCCAGTTGTAGATCAAACCTGACGGAGCGAGAATCAAAACTCGACTTTCTTTTGTCACTTGGCTGGTCAAAAAAGCAATGGTCTGGAGGGTTTTCCCCAATCCCATATCATCAGCCAAAATCCCACCAAAACCATAATGATAGAGCATTTGCAACCAACGAATTCCCTTTTCCTGATAATCTCGCAAATCAGCCTGAACCTGAGTTGCTTGTCTAGGGAAATCCTCTGGATGCGTCAAGTCGTGGGCCAGATTCTGGAATTCTTGTGAAAAAGAAACACGGTCTCGCCCTTCAAAAAGATGAGCTAAACTATAAGCCAAAGATTTTCGAGCCTGCAAGGCCCCATCTTTTAATTCAAACTGTCCCAGTTCCTGTAGATTTTGGCGAATTCTCTTGGTTTCTTCATCAAAAAAGTAGACTTGATTAGACGCACCAATGTAAAAATCTTGATTGGCAACCAAGACCTGCATGGCTTGGTCAATTTCCTCTTGGGCAATATCTTGAAAATCAAATTGGATTTCCAAGAGACCTCCCTTGGAAGCAATCTGAACTTGAGGGCTTGCTAGACTATAAAGCTCTTCTAACTTGTCTGATAAATCAACATTTCCGAGTTTTTTAAAGACTGGAATGATTTCATAGAAGAAATGATAGACAGACTCGGCTTTTAAGGCCTGGCGCCAAGATTGAAAATCGGCTTCAAATCCCGCTGCCAGACAGACTTGGGAAATTCTTTCTTCTAAGTCAGCATCACTCGAAAAGGGCAATTCTTCTAGCTCATGTCGGCTAGATACCTGTCTATCCCCATAGTCAAACTGGATTTCCAGACGAATCCGATTGTCCTCTTCCCTGTCAAAGTAAAACGATGGCGAAAACGTTTTGATTTGTAAGCGTTCTGGAGCTGAGACAGTCCCCATCTGGTTAAAAAGAGTCAGACAAGAAGCCAACTTATCACGGTCACTGCTATCAAATTGCAGGTGTTTTTTCCCATGTTGATCCACAGGCAGCGCTTTGATTTCCTTGAGAAGACGCATCTGCTGATCTGTTTGAAAATAAACCTGTCCTTTATGGAAAAGCACAGCTCCCTGATAAAAGACATTGACCCTAGGACTCTCACTGATTTCCATTTCAAAATAATCCGAGTATTCTGTTACTGTAAAGGTAAAGAGATTGGCATCAGCATACATATCCTGAAAAAGTAGGGTCTGGTAGCTATCCACTTGATGGTCAAATTGAAAATGCGGCAAGGTCATCAGCAAATTCACACCCTGCTCAAAAAAGGTCAGAGGAAAAAAGAGGTGCCGACCTTGGTTTTGGAAAAAAAGCTCTGGACTAAGTCCTTCCTCTACTAGTCCGCGCAAGAAAGTCAGAAGTTCTTGGCTGGCCTCATCAAAGGATTCCCAAGAAAGAGACTCCTCATAGGTCTTTCCAATCATATAAGGTTTTCTCTTCTCAACAACTCTTAAAAATAGTGGAATATCCCGAATGACATAGTATTTTTGGCTATTGATTTGCCCGATTCTAAGCGTCCACAAGATATGATTAGTTCCTGCTTCCACCTGACCCACAGCTGACAACTCATAGGCTTGGTCTGATTTCGGAGACAAGATTCGATTCAAAAATTTGCCACCCAAGGTCACCTTGGTTTCAACGGCCTCTTTTTCTTCATGACCTTCTTCCAGACTCTGCAAGATTTCCTGACCACGCTCATCATTTTTTAGAAAATGCTCCAGCGCTGCCAAATGCACACAGTAGCCCCTCTTTTGGAAAAAATCGCAGGCACAAAAAACCAAATCATCCTCTAAACTATAGCGCAGTTCTTCTTCTGCAACGCGAGCGTAGAGCCGATTGTTCTTTTCCTTGATGATGTCAACCTTACCAGTTTCATAAAGGGCAACGCCTTCGATACGGACTTTCCCCGGAATCAATTTAGCCATATTTTCACCTTTACCTTATCTTTTTATTATACCATATTTTCCCCTACGAAAATAGCCTTCTAGAGATACTTTTCTCCTAGAAGGCTGGATTTTTAACGTTTGGCAAAAGTCGTCACAATCCGCTGACAAACTTCTTGCAGCAGGGATTTAGGCATGGCTACATTGAGACGGGCATGGAGACTTCCTTCCTCCCCAAAATCCAAACCACGGTTGAGGATAACCTTAGCTTCATTTCTCAACAGCTCTTGCAATGTTTCATCAGTCAGGTCATAGGCTGAAAAATCAAGCCAAATCAAGTAGGTTCCTTGCGGTTTCATGACCTTGATTTTAGTCTCTTTTCCAAATAGTTCCACCACATAATTGATGTGGTCTTCAAAGACTTGCTTGAGTTCCTCTAACCAATCTTTACCGTATCGATAGGCAGCTTCTGTCGCCAAATAACCCAAGCCTGAAATTTCATGCTGATTATTGGCCAACTGGCGTTTCTGGTAAGCCACTCGCAACTTAGGATTTTCAATAACTGCATATGAATTTTTTGTTCCAGCGATGTTAAAGGTTTTAGTGGCACTGGTCAAGACGATAGCAAATTCTTTAAAGTCAGGGTTGACAGTATTGAAAGAGTGATGTTTGTTACCAAAGAGGGCCAAATCTTGGTGAATTTCATCTGAAACTAGCAAAACACCGTGTTTTTGGCAGAGTTGCCCAATCTTCTCCAACACTTCCTTTTCCCAAACACGTCCACCAGGATTATGAGGATTACAAAGGATATAGAGCTTGACCTCCTCTTCCACCAAATCCTTCTCAAGTTGATCAAAGTCAATCTCAAACAGACCATCCTTTTCCACCAAAGAATTGGTAATCAATCTACGGTTGTTCAACTTGACACTGCGAGCAAAAGGTGGATAGACAGGTGTGTTAATCAGAACCGCTTCGCCTTCTTTTGTAAAGGCTTGAATAGCTGTTGAGATGGCTGGTACCACACCCTCGATAAAGACAAGGGCCTCTTTGTCAAAATGATAGCCGTGTTGTGTGGCTTCCCACTTTTGAACTTCCTTAATTAACTCTTCACTGGCATAGGTATAGCCATAAACCAGTTGGTCTGCGTAAGTCTGCACAGCTTGGCGGATTTCAGGCAAAACAACAAAGTCCATGTCTGCTATCCAAGCTGGTAGGACTTCGCTATCCGTTTCAGCCTCTTTCCATTTATAAGTATGATGCCCTAAACGATTGGGCAGGCTTGTAAAATCATATTTTCCCATCTTTGTCTTATCCTTCCAAGGCTTGGTGCAAATCTGCAATCAAATCTCTAGCATCCTCAATCCCAATCGACAAACGCAAGAGGTCATCTGTCAAACCATAAGAATGGCGCACTTCTGCTGGAATATCAGCGTGAGTTTGCGTCGTTGGATAAGTAATGAGACTTTCTACCCCACCCAAACTTTCCGCAAAAGAGAAGACCTTGAGGCTGTTTAAAATGTGAGGAATGCGTGTTTCATCGGCTACTTTAAAGGAAATCATCCCCCCTCGACCAGTGTAGAGAACTTCCTTAACTGCTGGAGAATCCTTCAAAAAGGCAACCACTTCTTGGGCGTTAGCTGTTGAGCGCTCCATACGAAGAGACAAGGTCTTGAGACCACGAATCAATTGATAACTGTCAAATGGAGACAAGACTGCCCCTGTCGTATTGAGATTGTAGAAAAGCTTTTCGTATAATTCTACACTATTGGTCACAACAACTCCAGCCAAGACATCATTGTGGCCTGCTAGATACTTGGTTGCTGAATGAAGAACGATATCTGCTCCATCTTCAATCGGACGTTGGTAGATAGGGCTGTAGAAGGTATTGTCCACCACCACTTTGGCACCTTTAGCATGAGCTAATTTTGCTAGTTTTTCGATATCAAATTCCAACATCAAGGGATTGGTTGGCGTTTCGATATAGAGAACATCCAGGTCCTTCTCCAACTCGGCAATCAACTCTTCTTCTGTATTGGCATAGTTAAAATGGAAACGGCCTTCCTGCTCCACTTGGTTGAACCAGCGGAAAGAACCACCATAAAGGTCACGGACAGCCAAGACCTTACTTCCTACTGGAAAAACGCTAAAGGCCAGTACAATAGCTGACATCCCTGAGCTAGTCGCTAGGGCATAGTCTGCTGACTCAATAGCCGCCAAGACTTCTTCAGCCTTACTGCGAGTTGGGTTTTTGGTGCGCGTATAGTCAAATCCAGTAGATTTACCAAACTCTGGATGCTGATAGGTCGTTGAAAAATGAAGCGGTGTCACCAAAGCTCCTGTCGCTTCATCTGATTTAATGCCCGCCTGGGCCAAAATTGTGTTAATGTGTAATTCCTTGCTCATACAATACCTCCAAATCTATAGTAACTATTGTACCACTT
This sequence comes from Streptococcus mitis, assembly GCF_000960025.1. Classification (GTDB taxonomy): domain Bacteria; phylum Bacillota; class Bacilli; order Lactobacillales; family Streptococcaceae; genus Streptococcus; species Streptococcus mitis_DH. The sequence goes on from NZ_JYGQ01000002.1 coordinate 32,896, forward strand.
ATTTTCATCAACTCATTTTCTTCTTTTCAAGAGCTAGTTATAGTTTCAAACTATAGACTTATCGAGTAAAGCCAAAAAAGAATCCAGAAAAGCTTCCAGATTCTTTTGTGACAATGATTGCTAGGCCTTACTTAGATCGAAAGAAATCCTGTTGGGCCAAATAGTCATAATGGTCTTTGTTAAATTGATATTGGCCCACATGCTGACCAATCTGACCGACATCCACGGAAAAAATATAGGCTTCATTTTGATAGTGCCAATTAAGTCTAACTGTATTCAAGACTGGCTTATAAGTAAAATCTTGAACTTGATTCCAAGGCATCTCTGCGACTTGATTAGAGCGATTTTCAGTTATATCACTGATGTCCATCAAGTAAATTCCCTTAGGTGTGAATGCCAGAATCTTAGGCTTCACACTCGACTGAACATAGTAGGAACCGCCTATAATGAAAAAATCAATAAAGGATTTCAACCATGTCTTTTTCTTGAAAGCCATCAGAAAATTCTTTTGCCCTTCAATGTGGCAAGTTGAAAGGAATGATGCAATCTGTTTTTCTGTCGCAAACTTCATAATAGCACCCATGATGTTACCTCCATAAAAATCACTAAATAGCCAGTTAAGAATTCTTCACTCAAAGAAGAACTTATCATTTGTTGCGTTTTATCTTACTTTTTCAGTAAATGACATTCCTCCTATAAAATCATCCTAGCATGTGTATACTTCCATTAACGCTGGAAGAGACTTTCGAAAATAGTTTCTCACGTTTTTGCTATATTCATTATAACATAAATTTAATAAACCAATTAAAAAATGTAAGCACTTTTCTTCCAAATTTGCCATCATTCTATTAAAAAACGACAGTTTCCTTCGAAACCATCGTTTTTCTTGAAAAATTCTTATTTGACATGTTTTGCCAATTCTTCTTGGGCTTTTTTATTGGATTCTTCTTTTTCTTTCAGCCATTTTTCTTTGGCTTTTTCATATTCATCTTTTGTGACTGTTTTATCTTGTACTTTGAGATATTTATATGATTCGATACCTTTATTACCAGCTAATGAATATGGTGTTGAGAAAGGAACGACTTTTCTCAATGTTGGTGTTCCACCCTTAGAAACATTTGGAATCGCTAAAGCGCTATCTACCAACCACGCTTGGATATCAGCATACTTTTCATAGCGTTTTGCAAGATCTTGTTCCTTATTGGCTTCTTCCAACATTTGAGTGTAGACATCCAGTCCAACAGCCTTGGCCTTATCATTGGCTTCACCTGGCTCTAAACCTAGATTTTGCAACAAACCACCAGAATTAAGGTTGAAGACATCAAGATAGGTTGAAGGATCTTGATAATCTGCACCCCAACCACCATTGTATAGATCATAATCCTTCTGAGCTGCTGTCTGAGCCAAATAGCTTGTATTATCATAGTCTTCAGTAGTAAGTTGTTGAATATCAATTACAACATTTTCTGCACCTAAAGCTGCTTCAATAGATTGCTTCATAGAATTTGCCTCTTGAACACCCTGTTTAGCAGCTTGGTCAACTGTCATGTCCAAATGGATAGGGAATTGGACTCCTTTAGCTTGGAGTTCTTTCTTAGCTTCAGCAAATTTAGCCTTGGCTTTTTCAGCATTGTAGTATGGATCCTGGGCATCCGCAAAGTTGATTCCTTGCCATTCCTTACCGTAGTTAACCATTTTAGACGCAACTACTTCACCAAAGTCTTTTCCATTGATACTTACGAAGTTTGGAGGAACGACCAGGTTACGTAAAATCTTAGTTGCACCATCCTCTCCTTGAGATTGAGCCCCGTAGGCTGTACGGTCATAGGCAAAGTTAATGGCTTGACGGAAGTTTTTATTAAGAACCGCTTCCTGAGTCGATTTCTTTTCAGCATCACTTGTCTTCGAAGTGAATTTATAAGATTTTCTATCTAGGTTAAAGTTTAAGAAGTAAGAAGTAGCATCTTGTAAACTATAAATGATATTGTCCTTATTCTTTTCTTTAACCCCTTCAAAGCTTGCACTATTTGGATAAAGACGAGCATAACTATATGCTCCCTCGACAAAGTTACGAGCTAGTGCATCTTGGTCACTACCATCATAATAAGCCAATTTCACATCATCTACAAAGACATTTTTAGCATCCCAGTAGTTCGGATTTTTCTTGAATTCAATGACAGATTTTGAAACAAAGGATTTCATCAAGAAAGGTCCATTGTACAAAATACTAGATGGGTCTACCTTCCCAAAATCATCCCCTTTTGATTTCAAGAAATCCGCATTGACTGGGAAGAGAATGGTTGAAGTTGTTTTTGAGTTCCAGTAAGATTCTGGTCGTGTCAAGGTATATTGAACAGTTTGGTCATCAAGAGCCTTGACTCCGACAGTTGAAAAGTCGCTTGTTTTACCGTTAATGTAATCATCCAAACCAGCAACGGATTCTTGCACCAAGTACAAGGCTTCTGATTTTTTATCAGCCGCATATTTCAAACCAGTTACAAAATCTTGGGCAGTTACAGGAGCATATTCTTCCCCATCTGCAGTATACCATTTCGCATCTTTCCGCAGTTTGTATGTATAGGTCAAACCGTCCTTAGAAACACTCCAATCCTCTGCCAAAGATGGAATATAGTTTCCATACTGGTCATTTTCCATGAGCCCATCTACCAAATTAACCACGATATCATTGGTCGTTGCACGGTTTTCTGCTAGATAATTCAAACTAGACGGATCACTGGTATAAACATAGTTATATGTTTTTGACCCTGTGCTAGAACTTCCACACGCGCTTAATAAAATACCTGCACTTAACACGACACCTGCAAGTGCTGCATACTTTGCTTTAGACTTTTTCATCTCCAGAACCTCCTGATTTAAATATTTGTCTTATTATACAACTCATGTTTTATTTAGTCAATAGATTTTTTTAAAAAATTAATCATTACATCTACAAACTTTAGTTATTATTCTACAAATTAATAAAAAAGAGAATAATTTAAGCATTTCATGATAGAAATGTTCAAATTATCCCTTTTATTTATAAAAAAATTATTGAGAAATTCTTAATTTTGCTCGTAGACGATTTGCTCGGGCTTTTCCAATCACCTTATCCAACAAACGGGTACGAAGACTCAAGAATCCGTAAACTCCTCCGCCCATGGCACCGACAAGGGCTACATATAGGAAACTCCACAAACGTCCACTTGGTTGGAAGACAAATCCTAAAATCCACTGCAATGTCCCAACTACTAGAAACATGAAAAGAGTTAACAAACTGATTAAAATGGTTCGCTTCAAAATCACTTTGCGCTTAACACCAGTTACCTTGCAAATGTCCCGATACATCAAAACATTAGGAATGATGAGCCCAATTGTTGTAGAAATCAAAGGCCCGTAACTGTGAAAGAGAGCAATGGTTGGCAGTTGCAAGACCAGCTTGGCAATGGAACCATAGATAAAATAGAGAACGGCCTTGCGGTTGCGGAACATTGCTTGAAGCATTGGAGACAAGACCATGTACAAGCCTAAAATAGTAGACTGCAAAACTGCAAAGACAAACAAGCCCATAGCCAAACTATCTGGCTTGCCATAGAAGACTGTATAGAGAGGTTCTCCTACCATGACTACTCCAACCGTTGCTGGTAGCAAGAATAGGAAAAGCATGGTAATGCTGTCCTGAACGAGACGAGAAGCCGCCTTCAAGTCCCCCTTAACATAGTTTTCAGTCAAAAGTGGCAAACCTACACTCCCAATCGAAACCCCAACAGAAATCAAAATCATAGTGATTTTATTAGGATTGGCAGAGAAATAAGAAAACATGACAACCAAGTCTTCATTACTATAGTTGGTAAACCAGCTCATACTATTGATAAAGGTCATCTGGTCCAAAATCTGGAAAAGCTGGATAGCAGACCCTGTCAGGATAAAAGGAATGGCTTCCTTAATGGTGTCGACCAAAAGACGCTTGCTGTTTATCTTATCTCCTGTTTCAAGGACTCTTTTAAGTAATCCTTCTTTAGCAAGGAAATAGATCAAAACTGCAAAACTAGCTACCATGCCGACAAAGGCAGCAAAGGTGGATTGGGTAACCGCTGCTAGATAGTCTCCTGAGCCCATTTTCATAATCATAAAGGTAGCTAAGAGCATCCAGATAACACGAATGACCTGCTCAGCGATTTGGCTCATGGCATAAGGTTTCAGGTTATTCATCCCTTGGAAGAAACCTCGAATCACACTCATAGATGGGAAAATCAAGACCGCCCAAGCCAAGCTCTGCATGATTGGGATTAAGTCTTTGCCCACGCCAGATAAGTCTGCTAGCCAAGGAGCAAAGACATACAAGACTAGTGCAAAAACAAGACCTAGTCCTGTCATAAATCCTAAAAAGCTCCGAATCAGGGCAAAGCTATGCTCTTCTTCTCGCATGGTATTGTACTTGGCCACTTGCTTGGCCACCGCAACTGGAATACCCGCTGTTGAAACCAGCAAGAACCAGGCATAGATATTGTAGCCCATGGTAAAGAGACCATTTGCTGTAGCCGCATAAGACCCCATCCATATATACCAAGGGATGATATAAATGGCACCGAGTAGACGACTGATAAAGTTACTAGCCGTTAGCCAAGCAGTCCCCCGTAACATCTGGGCCTGCTGGTGATTGTTTTCGTTAGACATAGATTCCTCGTTTAATTTTAATCACTAGGAAAAATTCCTCATCTTCCATTATAAACTTTTCCTTGTCACTTGTAAATTTACGACTTTCGGTTTACAATAGAAAGTATGATTAAGATTGAAACCGTATTAGATATTTTAAAGAAAGATGGTCTCTTCCGTGAGATTATCGACCAAGGACATTATCACTACAACTACAGCCATGTCGTATTTGACACTATCTGCTATGACAGCCGCAAGGCTAAAGAAAAGAGCCTCTTTTTCGTCAAGGGTGCTGCCTTTAAGCAGGAATTTCTGCTTTCAGCCATCTCACAAGGCCTCGGTTGGTATGTGGCTGAAAAAGACTATGAGGTTGGTATTCCTGCTATCATCGTCAGTGATATCAAGAAAGCCATGAGTTTAGTGGCTATGGAGTTTTATGACAATCCACAGAAAAAACTCAAACTCCTTGCCTTTACTGGTACTAAGGGTAAAACAACAGCAGCCTACTTCGCCTATAACATTTTATCTCAAGGGCATCGACCTGCTATGCTCTCGACCATGAATACAACTCTAGATGGCAAGACTTTCTTTAAGTCTGCATTAACAACCCCTGAGAGTATTGACCTCTTTGATATGATGAATCAGGCTGTGCAAAATGACCGTACTCACCTCATCATGGAGGTATCCAGTCAGGCCTATCTGGTCAAACGTGTCTATGGTCTAACCTTTGATGTGGGAGTTTTCCTCAATATCAGCCCCGACCATATCGGCCCGATTGAACACCCTAGCTTTGAAGACTACTTCTACCACAAGCGTCTCTTAATGGAAAATAGCCGAGCAGTCATCATTAACAGTGACATGGATCACTTCTCTGTACTAAAAGAACAGGTAGAAGATCAAGACCATGATTTCTACGGTAGTCAGTCGAGCAACCAAATCGAGAATTCCAAAGCCTTTAGCTTTTCAGCTACAGGTAAACTCGCTGGTAATTATGATATCCAACTCATCGGCCACTTCAACCAAGAAAATGCCGTTGCTGCTGGACTTGCTTGCCTCCGTCTCGGAGCTAGTCTTGAGGACATCAAAAAAGGAATCGCTGCAACCCGTGTTCCTGGTCGTATGGAAGTCCTCACTCAGAAAAACGGAGCCAAGGTTTTCATCGACTACGCCCACAATGGTGACAGTCTCAAAAAACTCATCAATGTGGTTGAGACTCATCAAACAGGAAAGATTGCTCTGGTGTTAGGTTCGACAGGAAATAAGGGAGAAAGTCGTCGTAAGGACTTTGGCCTCCTTCTCAATAAACACCCTGAGATTCAAGTCTTTTTGACTGCTGATGACCCCAACTATGAAGATCCAATGACCATTGCAGATGAAATTAGTAGCTACATCAATCATCCCGTTGAAAAGATTGCGGATCGCCAAGAAGCCATCAAGGCAGCGATGGCTATCACAAATCACGAATTAGATGCAGTTATTATCGCCGGTAAGGGAGCCGATTGCTACCAAATCGTCCAAGGCAAGAAAGAAGCCTATCCTGGAGATGCAGCCATTGCAGAAAATTATTTATAAGATAGTAAAAAATCAAGGGAAATGAAACCCTTGATTTTTTCTATTTTTATTTAAAAGCGTTTTTCAAACCTTCAACGGCACCTTCTACAGCACCTTTAGCATCTTCAACTACTTCTTTTGCCTTAGCAACTGTCTTTTCTACAGCGCCTTCTGCTTCAGTCTTGCCATCTCCAGTAACTTTACCAAATCCTTCTTTGATAGCGCCTGTTGCTTGTTCCAATTTGTTTTCAAGTGACATATGATTGTCTCCTTTAGTTTATTCCGATATGTGTTACCGGTTACATATAGTTTATACTTAATCCTAAGGAAAGTCAAACAATGTGCTCAGAAACAAAATTTCACGCTAAGTAGAAAGTTAATCTCTCCTTGTCAAAATCGACGGTCAACTCATACTTCCCCTCTTCATTTTGGACAATATAGTCTAGGACGACCAAACTATCCACAAAGATATCACGGCGTTTCTGTATAAGCTGGTCTTTTTTGAGAAATTTCAACAAAAAAGTCGTCATATATTTGAGAGCATACTCAGGATTAACATCTCCCAAAATGTCGTAAAGCTCCTGCTGTTTTTCTGTCAAAGGATACTGATGTTTGACCTTGTAGAAATAATTGGACAAGGTCATTTCTGTTCTCGCAAAGTCCGTCTTTTCAACTAAAATAGCTGCATTGGTTTGATTTCGTAATTCTGTCTCAAAACGCTGCTCTAACAAGGCTTGATAGACCGGACTATCTTCGCTGACAAAAATCTCTTGATCCAGTTCGAGACTATCGAGTGATTCAAGCATAGGAAGATTAAGGTAATAACGCTTATTTTCTCGTAGAATCAAACCTGCCTTTATATACTCTTCCATGAGTTTGTCAACTGCAACATCTGGAAATTGAGCCTTAATTTCTCGCAAAATAACATCCTCATGCTGGTCTAGATAGCGGATCAATTCTCCAAAAAATGGCTGTCTCGTCAAACGAGATGGATTAAAAATCTGAATCATGAAGATTCCTTTCTTTACATTCTAACAGAGGCGATGCTGCCAACTGACTAGGATTGGTCCCCGGCTGGTTCAAAGGAACAGGCAGACCTAGTTCTCTGTAATACTCCCTCCAAAAATCACTAATCTCCTGCTCCCCATCTCCAAATTTCATGGGAATAGTTTCAAAAATGGGGAGAATTTCTGCCATGTACTGGGAACAGTAAAAACCATGTCCATCTGGATAGAAAGAAGCATTATAGGGAGCTCCAAGATGTTTGCAAGCTCTTTCCTTCACAGACTGGATATCCATTTCTGAGTAGAAATAGAGATCGTACAAGTGATTGGACTCAAAGAAGTCTACTGGTTCCTGACAGACAACACCATCCTGTCCACTAGCGTGGTAAATCATCCCATCCAAACAAATCGCAACATGGTTATAGTTGCCTGTGGAAGTCTGGATGGCCTGTCCCATATCTGACTCATCTCTCACAAAAATCAAATCGCCATTTTCTAACATGCTTCACTCCTAGAAAAAAAGGAGCCGAAACTCCTTTCGATATAAGTCAAACTAGCCTTTCCTAATTTGAATTAACACTCAAAATCTTAAGCATTAAAGCTTTCAGTCAATTGAGGTACCACTTGTTTCTTACGTGAAACAGCACCAGCAAGGAAGGCATGATTGTTTTCAAGTTTGAAGTTGAAGGCTGCTTCAACCTTGTCCATGTTAGCACCAAGTGCTAGGATTTCTGAGTTTGAGTTGACGATATCTGTAATCATCAAGACAAAGTCAGAATAACCATTTGCTGCGTTAGCGGCTTGCATTGCAGCTTCAATTTCTGCTTGACGTTCTAAAACTTCAGCGATGTCAACTGTGTTTACTTGAGCAACACGGACATTATTTCCGTTCAATTCAAAAGTTTTAGCATCGATGTCAATCAATTCTTCAGCAGATTTGCTAGCCAAGTTTGTACCAGCTTTCAACATAGCCAATCCATACTCTTCCAAGTTTACACCAGCTAATTCAGCCAATTCAGGAGCAATAACCTTATCTGTTGGGTGTGTTGTTGGTGATTTCAAAAGAAGAGTATCTGAAATCAAACCTGAAAGCATCAAACCAGCAATCTCTTTAGGTACAGCTACACCATGTTCTTTGAACATACGGTAAACGATTGAAGACGCAGATCCAACTGGCTCCAAACGCATGTAAAGTGGGCTTGCAGTTTCAAAGTTAGCCACACGGTGGTGATCCACAACACCATAAACTTCTACTTCAGCGATATCTGATACAGATTGTTGGAATTCATTGTGGTCAGTCAAGATAACTTGCTCTGCACCTTCTGCTTTGGCAGAAGTGATGACACGCGGTGCTTCCACACCAAAATAGTTCAAGACAAAGGCTGTTTCTTCATTTGGAGTTCCAAGGGCAACAGCTTCCGTATCCAAACCGTAAGCTTCTTTTGCAAGGTAGGCAAAGGCTACAGATGACCCAATGGCATCTGAGTCTGGATTTTGGTGACCAAATACTAGAATCTTAGACATGATAATACCTCATTTTGTTTATTCTCTTTATTGTAGCATTTTTTTCGCTTTTTGACAAAAGTAAGAGGAGTCAAAGGGCTCCTCACAATTCTTCAAAATAACTGATACTCTTCGAAAATCTCTTCAAACCACGTCAGCTTCGCCTTGCCGTACTCAAGTACTGACTACGGCTAGCTTCCTAGTTTGATCTTTGATTTTCATTGAGTATGAGTAAATTTCTATCTTGATTTTCAGATAAAAATCTTTCCTTCTGTGGCCTCTTCTTACGCTTGAGAAGGGCTTCAGCCGACATGGCTTCTTCCTTACTGGCAAAACCTTGAGCATAGATAAGTTTGACTGGTAAGCGTGCTCGTGTATATTTGGCTCCCTTCCCACTATTGTGGACAGCGAGGCGTCTTCTCACATCAGTCGTATAGCCTGTATAGTAAGATCCATCACGGCACTCCAGCACGTACATATAAGCCTTATGATCCATAATAAATCTCTTCAAGTTCAGGCGTATAAGAGCCATCATCATTGTGAACAATGAGAGGTGGTAAGACCTTAAAGCCGCTTGTTGAACCATCCTTGATTGCCTCAATCAAAAGCATATTGGCTTCCTTTTCTCTTTTTGGATAAACAAACTGCAGGCGCTTAGGAGCTAGATTATGCCGTTGTAAGCTGTCCAAGATATCTAAAAGTCGATCAGGACGATGAACCATGGCCAAACGCCCATTAGACTTGAGAATACTCTGGGCACTACGACAGATTTCCTGCAAATTAGTCGTAATTTCATGGCGCGCCAAGAGATAATGTTCACTCTCGTTCAGATTAGAATGAGGATCCACCTTGAAATAGGGCGGATTACACAAAATCATATCCACCTTACTTCCCTGGATGTAAGCAGGCATATTTTTCAAATCATCACAGATGACCTCCATCTGCTCTTCCAAACCATTCAAACGGACAGAGCGTTCAGCCATATCCGCCAAACGCTCCTGAATCTCAACAGCCAAAATCTGTGCCTGAGTCCGAGTGCTAGCAAAAAGCCCCACTGCTCCATTCCCAGCACAGAAATCCACTATCAAGCCCTTTTTAGGAAAACGTGGAAAACGTGACAAGAGAACACTATCCACCGAATAGCTAAAAACCTCTCTATTTTGAATGATTTTAATATCTGTCGAAAAGAGCTGGTTAATGCGCTCTCCTGATTTTAATAATTGTTCTTCTTCCATGGTCCTATTATAGCAAATTTATATTAACATTACAAAGAATATAGATTTCTAACTAGTGCTTCTGATTCTTCAAATGTTGAAGGGCTTCCTTGGTCCAAATTGGCATCATTCGTTTGAGAGGCGCAAAGCCGTAGTTAAAACGGTCGCTTGAAAAGCGTCGCCGTCTCGGAAACTGGTGCTTTTCTTCCTCCAAAGTGCGGATAGAAAGACTAGCTTTCCCTGTAAATTCATCTAAATCCACTACTTGAACTTGAACCTCTTCATCGACTTTCAAGGCTTCTTGGATATTTTCAATAAAGCCTGTCCGAATCTCTGAAATGTGAATCAGCCCCGTATCACCCGTCTCTAGCTCAACAAAGGCTCCGTAGGGCTGAATCCCTGTAATACGGCCCTTTAGCTTATCACCGATTTTCATCTTAGTCCTCGATTTCAATTGTTTCAATCACGACATCTTCAACTGGCTTGTCCATAGCTCCTGTCTCAACAGCAGCAATGGTATCCAAAACAGCGTAAGACGCTTCATCAGCTAACTGACCAAAAACAGTGTGTCGACGGTCTAGGTGAGGTGTCCCACCTTGGTTAGCATAGATTTCTGCAATCGATTCTGGCCAACCACCACGAGCAATTTCTTTTTTAGAATAAGGCAGGTGTTGATTTTGCACGATAAAGAACTGGCTGCCGTTGGTATTTGGACCAGCATTGGCCATAGAAAGGGCACCACGAATATTGTAAAGTTCTTCTGAGAATTCATCCTCAAATGATTCGCCGTAGATTGACTCGCCACCCATACCAGTTCCAGTTGGGTCTCCACCTTGAATCATAAAGTCCTTGATAATACGATGGAAAATGACACCATCATAGTAGCCATCTTTTGAAAGAGCTATAAAGTTAGCCACTGTTTTAGGAGCATGTTCAGGGAAGAGCTTAATACGCAAGTCTCCGTGATTGGTCTTAATAGTCGCGATAGGACCTTCTACTGTTTCAATGTCTACTTGTGGAAAATGCAATTCTTTTTCTACCATACCAAATCCTTCTAAGGCATCAAAAATGCCATCTTCTTCTAATGTTTTTGTAATATAATCTGCTTTTTCTTTGATGTTATCATGAGAAATTCCCATTGCAACGCTGATTCCAGCATAATCAAAGAGTTCCAAGTCGTTGAGGCCATCTCCAAAAACCATGACGTTCTCTGGTTTCAAGCCAAGGTGTTCCACAACCTTTTCCACACCCGTCGCTTTGGAGCCTGAAATCGGCACAATATCAGACGAATGTTGATGCCAACGAACCATGCGAAGTTTGTCAGAGAGACTGTCAGGCAAGTGCAAGTCATCTCCTTTATCTTCAAAAGTCCACATTTGATAGATATCTTCTTTTTCATGGAAATCAGGATCTACATCCAAATCGGGGTAAATTGGATTGATCGCTTCACTCATCATATCGGTGCGAGTCGACAACTTGGCATCATGACTCCCAACCAAACCATACTCAATTCCCTCTTGCTTGGCCCAAGAGATATACTCCTCAACATCTGACTTCTCAATCTGATGTTGATAAATAACCTGACCTTTTTTATCTTCAATATAAGCCCCATTCAAAGTTACAAAAAAGTCAGGTTTGAGCTCACGAATCTCCGGAACGACACCAAAAATCCCTCGTCCAGAAGCAATACCTGTCAAAATTCCTTTCTCACGTAATTGCTTAAAAACAGTTGGGATTGAAGCTGGAATAAAACCTGTCTTTGAATTCCGCAATGTATCATCAATATCAAAAAAGACAATCTTGATCTTCTTTGCCTTGTATCTTAATTTGGCATCCATCTCACTACCTCTTTCAATCTAACTCTTTCCATTATACCATAAAGTAGCTAAATCCCCTATTTTCAAAAAATTTCCAGTTTTATTGTAAATCCTTGGATAAGTATAAAACTAAATCATCATCGTTTTGACAACTTGCACCCATTTCTAGCGGTTTATTTCTATACCAGACACCTGTACCATCTGGAATGTAGCTCCGTCTGATATACAATCTCTGGGCAGGGCCATAGCCTAAGTGCAAACCTACACCAAGAGTGACCTTACTCGAAACAAACTTGACTCGTTTTTCTGCTTCTTCTAGCAGTTGATTCCCAATCCCTTGATTTCGAAAATGCTCAAACACATTAAAATCTGATAATTCTGGATAGACTTCTGCAAAAGGAGCATGTTTAGCAGAGGGCAAAATGGTAATGTAGCCCGCTACAGCACCATCAATCTCTGCAACTAAAACTTCTCTCTCCCCACTTTCCTGTTCCAGAAAATATCTAGCCAAAATTTCCTCTCTACCAGGCCAACCTTGATTCATAAATCCATGAGATAAGGATTCAATATCAGACTTAATCATATTTCTAATCGTACAATTCATCTTTGACTTACCCACCTTTACTCTTTCTATTACCATTATAGCACGCCAAAGTCAGAAAAAAACTATCTCGTGAAAAAAGACCCAACCGGGTCTAAAAAAGAGGTTCACTGGACCCAAACTCGCTCTCTCATTTCAAGGCTCGTGAAAAAGAGGTCCACTGGACCCAAACTCGCTCTCTCATTTCAAGGCTCGTGAAAAAAAGACCCAACCGGGTCTGAAAAAGAGGTCCACCCGGACCTCTTTTTTAATCTTCGTTTACGAAAGGCATCAAAGCCATTACGCGAGCGCGTTTGATAGCTGTTGTTACTTTACGTTGGTTTTTAGCTGAAGTTCCTGTTACACGACGAGGAAGGATTTTCCCACGTTCTGAAACGAAACGGCTAAGAAGCTCAGTATCTTTGTAATCAACATATTCAATTTTGTTTGCTGCGATGTAATCAACTTTTTTACGGCGTTTGAATCCGCCACGACGTTGTTGAGCCATGTTTTTTCTCCTTTATAATTTTAGTTGTCCATTAGAATGGTAAATCATCATCTGAAATATCCAATGGATTTGTTGCTCCAAATGGATTTTCATCACGTGAAAAGTCTGGTACTGAATTTGTAGGCGCTGAATAGTTTGCAGTTGGTGCAGAGTAAGCTCCACCTGTATGACCCTCACGCACACTACGGCTTTCCAACATTTGGAAATTCTCAGCCACGACCTCTGTCACGTAGACACGTTGTCCTTGCTGGTTATCGTAACTACGAGTCTGGATACGACCTGTCACCCCGATAAGTGAGCCTTTTTTAGCCCAGTTAGCAAGGTTTTCAGCCTGTTGGCGCCACATAACGACATTGATAAAATCAGCCTCACGTTCGCCATTTTGACTCTTAAATGTACGGTTTACTGCAAGAGTAAAAGTCGCAACTGCTACATTTGATGGGGTATAACGCAACTCAGCGTCACGTGTCATACGCCCTACAAGTACAACATTGTTAATCATAGTTTACCTTCTTAAGCGTCAGTTTTGACGATCATGTGACGAAGAATGTCAGCGTTGATTTTTGAAAGACGGTCAAACTCTTTAAGAGCTGCGTCATCATTTGCTTCAACGTTAACGATGTGGTAAAGTCCTTCACGGAAATCTTTGATTTCGTATGCAAGACGACGTTTTTCCCAAGATTTTGATTCAACAACAGTTGCACCGTTGTCAGTCAAAATAGAGTCAAAACGTGCTACCAAAGCGTTTTTAGCTTCTTCTTCAATGTTTGGACGAATGATATAAAGAATTTCGTATTTAGCCATTGATATGTTCCTCCTTTTGGTCTAATGACCCCAAGACTTTGCAAGGGGTAAGTGAGGTTCGCTCACAATAAACTATTATACTAGAAAATATTTTTTTACGCAAGTAAAAACACCGAAATAAAAAAAGAAGATGACGAATCATCTTCTCAAAAACTATGAGTTTTTAGTCTTCTTTTTTCTTGCGAGCAAGAAGTCCAAATCCACCTAGGGCTCCAAGAAGTCCAAGCGCTGCAAGACTAGCGTTAGCTTCTGTACCTGTGTTAGGTAATTCTTTTTGACCATCAACATATTTAGGTGTTGCTGGTTGAGTAGCTGAATCAGTTGCTACTGATGTTTCAGCTGGTGCTGGAACTGCAGGTTGGTTTGGATTTGTTGGTTGTTCCGGTTGCACTGGAGCTACTGGTTGTTCAGGAGTCTCTGGTGTTGATGGAACAGGTTGTGGTGTTGCCACTTTCTTGTAATGATGTACAAGATTTCCATTAGGGTCTTTCGTAGTTGTTACGTATTCGTAACCTGAAATTCCTTTTGGAGCTTGTGCTCCTTTTTCACTTGGTGCGATATCTTTACCATTTTCGTCTACATAGTAAGTCACAACTTGTTCAGGTTGCGGTTTTGGTTGTGGAGTATAACCGTTCCGATCCCCATTTGGAGTTACATTTGGAATGTAATTAATTGGTGTATCCTCACCTGGATTTGTTGGGACATCTGGAGTGATGTATCCTTTTGTTGGATCGTTTGGATCTACTGGTTTAAGTGGTTGACCATTTCCATCTACAGGTGTATGACCTGGTACGTATGGAAGAACTGGTTTATCACTTCCTGGTTTTGTTGGATCTTGTGGATCATTTGGATACTTGATTGGATTTGTTGGTTGACCTGGGATATTTGGAATCCATGATCCGATTGGTTTGTACACGTATGTTACTGTCGAACCTTCTGTTCCAATCTTACCTTTAGCATCTCCATCTACACGAACAAGTAGGTATCCTGGAATCACTTTTCCAGTTGTTGTGTACTCATCTCCCACTTTTCCTTCTGTTGTTTCTGCAGGGATTAAGTCTTTTCCATTTTCATCTACGTATTTAACTACTAATTTTGCTTTGTTGGCTACGTAGTTAATTACTGTATCTTGACTTGGATCTGTTGGGATGTTTGGTACTACATATCCTTTTGATGGATCTGTTGGATCTACTGGTTTAAGTGGTTGTTCATTTCCATCTTTTGGAGTATATCCTGGTACGTATGGTAACACTTCTGTTGGTTGTCCTGGTTTTGTTGGATCTTGTGGATCATTTGGATACTTGATTGGATTTGTTGGTTGACCTGGGATGTTTGGAATCCATGATCCGATTGGTTTGTACACGTATGTTACTGTCGAACCTTCTGTTCCAATCTTACCTTTAGCATCTCCATCTACACGAACAAGTAGGTGTCCTGGAATCACTTTTCCAGTTGTTGTGTACTCATCTCCCACTTTTCCTTCTGTTGTTTCTGAAGGGATTAGATCTTTGCCATTTTCATCTACATACTTCACTACTAGTTTAGCTTTGTTAGCTTCATATTTAATTACTGTATCTTGACTTGGATCTGTTGGGATGTTTGGTACTACATATCCTTTAGTTGGATCTTGTGGATCTACTGGTTTAAGTGGTTGTTCATTTCCATCTTTTGGAGTATATCCTGGTACGTATGGTAATGTTTCTGTTGGTTGTCCTGGTTTTGTTGGATCTGTTGGATCATTTGGATACTTGATTGGGTTTGTTGGTTGACCTGGAATGTTTGGAATCCAAGAACCAAGTGGTTTGTAAACATATGTTACTGTTGTTCCATCTGTTCCAATCTTACCTTTAGCTTCACCTTCTACACGGTCCAATACATAGCCAGTAATAACTTTTCCACTTGTAGAGTAGTCATCACCAACTTTACCTTCTTTAGTTTCTGTTGGTAGAAGTTCTTTCCCATTTTCATCTACATATTTAACTACCAAGTTAGCTTTGTTAGCTACATAGTTAATTGGTGTATCCTCACCTGGATTTGTTGGGATACTTGGAACTTCATATCCTTTAGTTGGATCGTTTGGATCTACTGGTTTCAACGGATTACCATCTTTATCTTCTGGTGTGAATCCTGGAACGTATGGTAATGTTTCTGTTGGTTGACCCGGTTTTGTTGGATCTGTTGGATCATTTGGATACTTGATTGGGTTTGTTGGTTGACCTGGGATGTTTGGAATCCATGAACCGATTGGTTTGTAGGTTACTACTTCTTTAGTATTTTCTGAATCTGCAGTTACTTTTGTAGCTGGTACTGTTGCTTTATCAGCTAAGTATCCTTTAACTACTGGTGATTTCACTTCAGGTAAGTCTTTAGCTTCTGACCAGTCTCCGTATGTAACCTCACCTGTAACCAAGTTGACTTTAGCTTCACGTGTGAATTTAGCTTCTTGTGTTACTGTTTTTGGTGTTCCATCTTCATTTAACACTGGAGTTCCATCTGCGTATACGTATGTGATTGTACGTGTTACTGTTTTGTTTAGATCTTTTTCTTCTAATCCAGCTGGATATTTAGGTCCATCTGGATTGTTTGGATCTACTGGAGTTCCTGGTGTTTTCGGTTGATCTGGTGTTACTGTAACTTCTTTAGCTTTAAGTGTTACTTTGAACTCTTGATCTGTATCTTTATCTTTATCGAACTTACCACCTTCTGGGTATGTATTAGATACTAATTCATATCCTTTGTTTTCAAGTTCTTTGATCTTAGCTTTTACTTCAGCTTCTTTTGTTAATGGTGTATCTGAATCACCTTGTTCAGTAATAGCGTCAACACCTGGAATTGGATTTCCTTTTTCATCTACGAATGTTGTTTTCGCTTTTTGCGTATCTTTTACGTAGTTGATTGGTGTGTCTTGACTTGGATCTGTTGGAAGATTTGGTACTTCGTATCCTTTTGTTGGATCTGTTGGATCTACTGGTTTAAGTGGATTTCCATCTTTATCCTTCGGTGTGAATCCTGGTACATATGGTAACACTTCTGTTGGTTTACCTGGTTGTGTTGGATCATCTGGATTATTTGGATATTTGATTGGGTTTGTTGGTTGTCCTGGGATGTTTGGAATCCATGAACCGATTGGTTTGTAGGTTACTACTTCTTTAGTATTTTCTGAATCTGCAGTTACTTTTGTAGCTGGTACTGTTGCTTTATCAGCTAAGTATCCTTTAACTACTGGTGATTTAACTTCAGCTAAATCTTTAGCTTCTGACCAATCGCCGTATGTAACCTCCCCTGTAACTAAGTTAACTTTTGCTTCACGTGTGAATTTAGCTTCTTGTGTTACTGTTTTTGGAGTTCCGTCTTCATTTAACACTGGAGTTCCATCTGCGTATACGTATGTGATGGTACGTGTTACTGTTTTGTTTAGATCTTTTTCTTCAAGTCCAGCTGGGTATTTAGGTCCGTCTGGGTTGTTTGGATCTACTGGAGTTCCTGGTGTTTTCGGTTGATCTGGTGTTACTGTAACTTCTTTAGCTTTAAGCGTTACTTTGAACTCTTGATCTGTATCTTTATCCGTATCGAACTTACCACCTTCTGGGTATGTATTAGATACTAATTCATATCCTTTGTTTTCAAGTTCTTTGATTTTAGCTTTAACATCAGCTTCTTTTGTTAATGGAGTTTCTGAACCACCTTGTTCAGTAATTTCAGCTACTCCTGGAATTGCATTTCCTTTTTCGTCTACAAATGTTGTTTTCGCTTTTTGGATAGCTGTGTATTTAACAACATATTCGTAATCTTCATCTGTAGCTGTTGTTGCTTGTACTGGGACTTTTTCAACACTTGCGATGTAACCTTCTTTTTGAGGTACTGCAAGTTCTGG
Organism: Streptococcus mitis; assembly: GCF_000960025.1. Classification (GTDB taxonomy): domain Bacteria; phylum Bacillota; class Bacilli; order Lactobacillales; family Streptococcaceae; genus Streptococcus; species Streptococcus mitis_DH. The sequence goes on from NZ_JYGQ01000002.1 coordinate 50,404, forward strand.
AAGATCAGTGCTTTGTCCATCAGTTCCTTTCCAGTTAATATAAACTGGTCTGTCATTAGAGTTAATTACCGCTTTACCTTCTGCAGTTAACTTGATTGAACCTGTGTAGCTTACAGTTTGTTTTTCTGATGGGAATACTTCTGTACCTGCAAGACCTTCAACATTATCCGCATACACAAATTTAATTGTACGGTTTACTTCTTCTACTTTTGTTTTCTTAACATAATCATATTCTGCTGGGGTAACAAATGCAGATCCATTTATACCTTTAGCTTTTAATTCTTCTTCAGAATATAAATCTCTTGCTCTTGTCTTCGTAACACTTAGTGTTCCTTTTGCGTTTTCAGGAGGAAGGTCTGCAAGAATGTATTCTTCTCCATTAACTTCTTTAACTAAGTCTACGGGATCATTACTTACATCATATTTGTTTCCAAGTACATTAGTATAATCTTTTGAACCATCTTCACTTAAAGGAATATTCCCCGTATATCTTGTTGGTTCAAAACCTATAACTTCACCTGTCACTAAATCTTTGAATGTTCTAACAACAGCTCCTGTTGGCGGCTCACCTTGAACTTTACCATCACCTACAACACTCCAACCGTTTGGCACTGTAGTTGTAACATCTTCTTTTTCACCGTTAACAGATTCTCCACCTGATACAGTAAGAGTTGCTGCAGTTTTATCGTTTCCTACATAACCTTCTTTAATTAATCCATTTTCATAAGTAATATTAGAATATTCACTTGTTAAAGTTTTGTCTTTTATTACTTTTTCAATACCTAAAGATTGTAAAGGCATAGATACTGTAGAACCTTCTTGAATAGTTCCTTCTGTAACCGTAAGTTCTAATTCTGTTGGCGAAATTAATCTAGGTGTTAATGTGAATCCAGTGTCACGACCATCGTTCAGAATCCAAACGTTGTTTTCGTTAGCTTTAACATTAGCCCAACGACTGGCAGGACGATATGTAATACTATCTCCTTTATTAGGGTTAATAGTAGAAGCTGTATTTAATCCATTTACAAAGTTAGAACTTCCTTCAAGTTCTTTAAATTCAGTAAAATCTGCATTTGGAAGTTTAATAGTGAATTTAGATCCTACTCCATAACGAACATCTGAATCAGTTTTTAATACGATTGAATCACTTCTACCTATTTGCTCATTGTTAAGGTATGTCAATCCATTGTTTTCACTTAGTGATACACTAGTACCTTGTTTTTGATAGTTAGCCTGTTGACCTTTTCTTGTATAAGTATGTTCAAGAACTGTACGTCCATCTATCTTAATAGTAGCTGTATAAGGAGTATCTTTAGAAATCTCTGGTGCTAAATATCCATTACCCGATAAATTACTCGCTCCAAACGACACATTCGGATAGTCTTTTACTTTATCGTTCCACTCGATGTTGTAAGTATATGTACCAGTTTCGTTAGCTACCGCTGGTTGCTCAGCAACACGCTGATCATAAGTCATACCACGTTGTGTACGTTGCGCCCAATATGGTACAGATTTGTTATTGTTGTTTCCTGTAGTTGTTTTAAAGTCGATAGATTTAACTTTACCAACTACTGTTCCATCTGTCGCTCTGATTTCCGTATTTACTGCCAAACCAGCACCTAGCTCAGCTAAGTTAGTAAGTTCAATTTTTGTAATAGAACCCGCTTTAAGTGTAGATGTACTAATAGTAGTATCAATCCCCCATCCTGTAGGTCTAGTGTTATCAGCATTCATCTCAACATAAGCGTTTGTTACAGCATTAACTGTTTCTCCGTCTTTAAGAACATCTTTACCTGTAATTTTTGACGCAGTATCAGCCAATACTGCTTCTACTTTACCTACATGGCCAGCACGCTTCATTTCAGCATAAACTGCTTCGATTGCGGCAGAAAGACGATTCACTTGGGCTACCATCTGGTCTTTAGAAGCATCAGATGAAAGTAAACCTTTAGATGCTACTGCTTCAAGCTTGACTGCAGCAACTGCAGCTGACAATTTTTGTTTAGCTTCAACATCCTTCACTTCTTTATCTGAGAAGTTTGAGGCTACTGTTGCCATAACATCAGCTTCTGAAGTCAATTGGGTAAGAACTGTCTTAACATCATCTTGTGCTTTTTCTGTTTCAACTTTTTCAGATGTCTCTTTGTCAGTTTTTTCTTTAGTTGCTTCTTTTTTGTCAGCTTGCTCTTTATCCGATTTTTCTTTACTTGCTTCTTTATCAGATTTATCAGAGACTTCTTTTTCTGCTACAGGTGTTGCTTCAGTTTTAACGTCTTCGTTAGCTTCAGCTTTTTCATCTGCTTTTACAGCATCAATCTTTAGTTCTGGAAGTTCTTCAACAACAGGTGTTGTTAAAGCTGCATCAGGTTTCTTTTTTTCAGATTTTGTAACTTCTGGAGTTTTTGTAGAAACAGCGCTTGACTCCTCAGCTTGTACTCCATTAGCACCTAAAACAAGTGCTGTTCCCAATAGAACACTTGCGGCACCAAAGCTATACTTACGAATAGAAAAGCGCTGGGCTCTTCTACCATGGTATTTTTCCATTCTTGAATACATGGTTTCTCCTTTTTATCTCAATCTAAAAGTCTAAAATTACATATAAATCTATATGTTTGTTTTATAAAAACAACTATATTATTCTATCATAAATAAAATTAACTCGTCAATAAATATGTCTCGTTTATATTCGATTTATTTATATTATTTCTGTGTCCTAGGTACAAAAAATTAATATCATCAGACTCTTTCCACATATACTTGAATATATATATATATATATATTGCATAAAAATACATAACTGAAGACGATTAAGCATCATCTCAAAAATGAATCTATACTATTTCTTCGATTTTAACATCAAAAAAAGAAGATGACGAATCATCTTCTTAAAAACTATGAGTTTTTAGTCTTCTTTTTTCTTGCGAGAAAGAAGTCCAAATCCACTAAGGGCTCCAAGAAGTCCAAGTGCTGCTAGGCCTGCATGGGCTTCTGTACCTGTGTTAGGCAACTCTTTTTGACCTTCAACATATTTAGGTGTTGCTGGTTTAGCAGTTGTATCAGTTGCTACTGTTGCATCTGCTTGAGCTGGTGCCGCTGGTTGAGTTTGATTTGGTGTTGCTGGTTGTCCTGGTTCTGCTGGAGCTGCAGGTTGTTCAGGAGCAGTTGGTCCAGCAGGTTGTGGCGTTGCCACTTTCTTGTAGTGGTGTACAAGATTTCCATTTGGATCTTTTGTAGTTGTTTGGTATTCATATCCAGAAACAGCCTTAGGAGATTGTGCGCCGTTTTCGCTTGGAGAGATAGTTTTACCATTTTCATCTACATAGTAAGTCACAACTTGATCAGGCTGAACTGGTGCCGGAATAAGATCTGTAGACTCTTTAGGTGTAACTTTTACTGGTACTTCTAATTCAATTACTTCTCCAGTTGGTAATTTCACCTTAACTTTAACAGCTGTTTTTTCTCCAGGTGTTTCAGTTGTTGGGATTTCTCCAACTTCAATAATTTCCCATCCTGATTCTTTAGGAATGTTGACGTGTTTCTTCACATCATCTGGTGTAATTGTTGTTCCTTGAGGTACTTCAATTGGAGTTGTAGTTGGAGTTGCAATTACTGGTACTTGTACTTTCATTGTTTTACCATTTGGTAATTTAACTGTAACGGTTGCTGATGGTCTTACACCTGCAGGGAATGTCTCAGGAAGTTCTGGTTCCCCTACGATTTCCCATCCAGTTACTCCTGGGATTTCGATGTGTTTTTCTACATCTTCTTTAGTTAATTTAGTTCTCTCTGGAACGATAATTGGAGTAACTTTTGGTTCTACCACATTCACTACTACAGGAACTCGTACAATTTCTTTACCATCTTTATCCTTAACGATGACAACAGCTTCTTTTTTACCTGGTTTAGAAGTATCTACTGGTGTATCGTATTCGAATGTAGCTCCTTCTGGGTAATTTCCTGGTGTAATGTTATCTTTTGGATCTGGAGTATCACCTTTTGGTACAAGTTGTTCTTTACCTTCTACTACAGTTACTGGTACTTTAACTTTTGTTTCGTAGTCTTTACCATTTACAGTGTAAATCACTGGTACTTCTACTTCTCCAGCTTTTCCTGGTTCTGAAGTTTTTGGTACTGTAATATTTGTTAAATCAACTTTAACAGTTGCTCCTTCAGGAAGTTTTTTCTTGAATTCTTCGTTGTTGATTGCATTTTCTGCATCTTTACCAACTTTATCTTTTAATTCTTTCTCTGAAAGATCTTTTGGTACAACAACTTCTCCAGCTTTTGGTTTTGGTAATACTGTTACTGGAACTTTAACGTTTTCTTTGAATTTACCATTTTCGTAAGTTACAGGTACTTCTACTTCAACGTCTTTATCCCCTGCTTTACCTACTGTAGATGGAACTTTTGTAGGGTCTCCTACTTTTCCACCTTCACCTGGTTTAATACCTTTCTTAACATCATCAGTACTTGGTGTGTCACCTTCAAATACTACTACTGCTGGTGGAGTTGAAGATACAACATTTACTGGTACTTCAATCACTTTAGTGATTTTATTTCCATCTTTATCTTTGTATTCAACTGTTACAGTTGCTGGTGTTTGTTCACCTGTTTTATCTGTTCCAGGAGTTGTTTCAACATTTGTTACTGTAACTGTTACACCGTCTGGAAGTCCTTCAAGTTTTTTAGCTGCTTCTTCAGCTTTTTCTTTAACAACTTTTGCTAATTCAGTCTTATCAGCATCTTTTGGTACTGTTACACCTTCTGGTTTAACTTTTGGTAATACTGTTACTGGTACTGTTACTGGTTCCTCAACATTGTTAGGATATGTTACTTTTGTAGTAACTTTAACATCTGGTGAACCTACTTTGCCTTCTGTTGTTGGGACAGCTTTGTTGATTTCTTCATCAGTTACAGGTGTTTTAGTTCCATCTGTATCAGGAGTGATTGCTTTGTTTACATCTTCAGCTTTTGGTTTATCACCTTCTACAACGTATACAGGTTTTACATCTGAACCTTTAACATTTACTGTTACTGGGATTGTAGTTGTGTAATCTTTTCCATCAACTGTGTATGTTACTGGCACATTAACAGTTCCTGTGTTTGTACCTTTTTCAGCTGTTATTTTAGCTAATACATCTTCAGTTACATCACCAACAGTTACTGTTGCACCGTTTGGTAATTTAGATTTGAAGTCTGTTGCTTCAACTGCTTCTTTAGCTTTATCTTTTGCTAAGTCTTTAAGATCTTTTGGAGTTGTTCCTTTAACTACTGTTACATCAGTTGTTGCTTTTGGTAATACTGTTACTGGAACTTTAACTGTTTCAGTTACTTTTCCATTGTCGTAAGTTACTGGTACATCAACTGTTACATCTGTAGCTCCAGCTTTATCTTTTGTAGATGGAACTGTTGTTGGTTCTCCAACTGTTCCCCCTTCACCTGGTGTTACTGAATCTTTATCTAATTTTGGTGTTTCACCTTCGAATACGACTACTGGTTTTGGTGTTGAGCTTACTACTTTAACTGGTACGTTAATTGTATCTTCACCAACTACATTACCTTTATCATCTTTGTATAATACTTTTACAGGAACTGTATCTTTGTCCCCATTTGAATCTGTTTTTGGTAATGTGTAAGAAGTTTCTCTTTCATCTAGTGATGCAGTAATTCCAGCTGGTAAGTTTGTTAATTTACTTACTGCTTCATTCGCTTTTTCTTTTACAGCATTAGTTAGAGCTGTGTCATCAGTATCTTTAAGTACTGTCACACCTGTTGGTGTTGCTTTTGGTAATACTTTAACTGGAACGTCTACATTTTCATCACCAGTTGGGTATTTAACAGTTGCTTTAACTGACAAATCAGTTGCTCCTACTTTAACTTTATCCGTAGGAACGTCTTTATTGATGTCAGCTTCAGTTACAGGAGTTAAATCTCCACCTTTATCAGGTGTAACTGCTTCATTAACATCAGCTGGTTTTGGTTGATTTCCTTCTACAACATATACAGGTTTCACTTCTGAACCTTTAACATTTACTGTTACTGGAATTTCTGAAGTATACGTTGTTCCGTCTGGTGATGTAAATGTTACTGGAACTTTTACAACTACTGGTTCACCTTTTTTATTAGCAATATCAGCAGGAATTTCAGGAACTTCTCCTACAGTAACTGTATATCCTTCTGGCACTTTTTCAGGGAAGTCAGGAGTTTTAATTAACTCTTCTGCTTTAGCTTTTAAAGTATCCTTAACTTTATCTGGAGTAGCTCCTTTAGGTACGTCAACTTCACCTTCTGTTCTAGGAAGAACAGTAACTGGTACTGTTACATTTTCTGTAACTTCTGTTCCATCTACATTGTGAGTAACTGTTGTTGGAATTTTTAATCCTGACTCTCCAGCTTTTCCATCCGTTTTAAAGATATCAGTTGCTTTTGGTTCATTAGCTGTACCTTTTTTACCATCAATTTCACTTGGCTCAACTTTTTCTTTAACGCTAGCAGGTGTAATTTTATCACCTTCAAATACTACAATAGGTTTTGTCTTAGATTCTACAACGTTTACTTCGATATCAACTGTTGTTTCATAAGTTTTACCATCTACTGTATAAGTTACAGGTACTTTAACAACACCACGTCCATCTTCAGCAACTTTCGTAATTGCGATATCATCTTTATTAACAAAAGTTGAACCATTAGAATCACCTAATGCAGCTGTACCAGTAACGTCTGTTAATAATTTTGTGAACTCTGGAGATTTAATCGCTTCTTGAGCTTTCGCATAAGCAATTGCTTTTAATTGATCATCGTTCGTGTTAATTGGTACAGTAATTACTGAATTAGTTTGTAAACTATTGATAAAGATTACTTTACCATATTTGTGATCAGGATTATCTGAATCTGCTAAACCATTACGGTTAAATTCATTTTCATAAGGTGGTTTTAATCCATTTGCAGTATAAGAGTAAAGTCTGTTACCTTCAGCATCTGTGTCTCCGAAACCACTCTTAACTGTAACTTTAAAGTCAGCTGGTCCTACGAAGTTATCTGCAGCTGTAAATGGAATGCTTGTTGTACGTGAGTTTGTCTCTGCAGCAGCCATACGGTTTCCTGCTGGTACGTTATAAGTTAATTTTCCACCTTTTGAGTTATCACTTGGATCATTTGGAACCCATTTGATAGTATTTGCCCAAACATTTCCTAACCAGTTTGATCCACCATTGGCATTGTAGATTTTATCTTCTAATACTACACCTTTAGGAACTTCTACTGTTACTTCAACATTTGATGCAGCATAGTAGTCAATATTCATTCCACCAGTGTTTTTAATTGTAATGTCAAAGTTACCTTTTTGGCCTTTTTCATAGATTGTATCTTTTGTATAACCAAATTCACCAGTTTTACCTTCTGAACGAACATTTGTTACTACTTCAGCAGCTGGTGCAGTTGCAATACCAATACCACCGATTAAGTAACCATCTTTAATATTGATGTTGTTATCATTAATTAAAGTATTGGTTCCTTGACTTCCTGCTTCAATTAACACTTTAATTTTTGTAGTTTCTGCTGGAATATCATAAATACGGTCTAAGTGGTTCCATCCATTAGCAGCCAAAGCAGCTTGTTCTGTTGTTAATGGACCATTTTTGCCTTCAACTGGTTTAATTTCTTTACCAGTAAATGCATCTACGATTGTTAATTTAACTCTTTCACCTGCAGAAGTAGCTGTAGTACCACCATACGCAGCACTGTGAATTAAGTTAACATTTAGTCGTGAATTTCCATTAACATCGAATTCTTTTGAAAGTGTTGTCCCTTTACTTCCTAATTCTAGGTAGTAATCACGGTCCTTCACTTCACCAAAGGCATTTTTTCTCATTACATCAATTGTTGGAGTTACTGAAGGAACAGCACCACTACCATTAACATAACTATTTTCACCTGATGTTTGATATTTTTTCAATTCGCCATCGTTTGAATAGATTTTTGATTTTGGAACTTCACGAGTACTTGGGTTTCCATCTTTATCTGTAACATTTGTTACATCAAGAGGTTTAACAGCATTTACTTTTTCACCAACTTCAATTTTCCAACCGTTTAAAACGCCTGCTTCAGCGTCGGATTTCGTAATAGTTTTTTCTTGCCAGTTATAGGTTGCACTACCGATTGGATCTTTTGCATTTGGAACATTGTTTACTTTATTAGTAATGTCACGTCCACTTTCATATTGAGTAGCAATTGTTTCTGATTTTTTATCAGCATCAGTGAATGTTACTTTGTCTCCGAAACCTTTTCTTAAGCTTTCAAAGACACCGTTAGCAGGGTTGTTACCATAAGCAACGTGGTTTTCACTTACTGGTGCGCCTAATTCAGTTTTTCCGGCTAAGTAGAATGCTAAAAGATCACGTTCAGATTTAACTGCTTCTGCTTGTTGGCTCATTGCTTGAGCTGATGTTACATCTGCTGCGTTTGCTTTAGTTACTACGCCGTTAGCTTTTTCAATAATTTTTGTGTAAGTATCAATTATTGCTTGGTCTTTTTTATTCGCATCTTTTGCTTTTTCTGCATCAAGTTTAGCTTGAACTTTAGCAATATTTGCTTGTAATTCAGTTAAAGCAGCATCTCTTACACCTTTGTATTTAGTTGCTTCTTCTGCTGAGTTAGCTGCAGTTGTATCTACTGCTCTAAATCCACTTTCACCTTGTCCAGGAATGGCTTGCCCATTACGTGGATCTTGGTTTTTGTTTTCTTTTTCTTCTTTCTTTTCTGCAGTTGCTTTTGGCATACTTTCAATAACGAAAGCTTTACCGTTTACTGCTGATGTAGCTTTTGCTACTTCTTCTTTTGTTGCAGCTTCATTTGCAACTACAGCTTTTGCACTTGCTAATTCTGCTTTTGCAGACTCAATTGCTGAAGCTGTTTTTTCAGTTGATGCTGCTTTTTCTAAAGCTGCTTCTAAACGAGCAATAGCTGCTTCCAACTTGCTTGTGTCAGCTTTTGGTGTTTCAGTTGGTGCTTCTGCAGCTTTTGGTGTTTCTGCTGGTGCTACATCAGGAGCTGGTGTTGCTGGAGCTGGGGCTGCTGGTTGCTCAGCTGTTTGTGCTTCCACAGTTGGCGTAGCAGTGTATGTTGAAGCTTGAGGCTTGCTTGAATCTGCTTGATTTCCAGCATCAGGATTTACTTGTTCGTTTGTTACTGTAGTTGTTGAAGGTGCTTCTGCGTGAACAGTTGCTGCACCACCAAACATCATGTAAGCTGCTACAGCTACTGATGCTGCTCCAAAACTATACTTACGGATTGAAAAGCGTTGGACCTTTTGTCCGTGGTATTTGTCCATTCTTGAATACATATTATCTCCTTTTTAAATAAATTTTAATTGCGGAATTACACCCAAGTATTTCAAAAACGCCTCCATTTCCATCTCAATTTATACATTTAAGCAGCTACACTTAGGTACTTAATCCCTAATTTACATTATAACATTATTTCAACTAAACTGTCTACGTTTATGTACAAAATATGAGGGTTTTTCTATATATATATATATATCAATCGATGTTTTATGTAATTTCATCATAAAAAATAAAAGGCCAATTTGACCTTTTACTTTTATATATTTATTTACGGTTTAATACGGTGCAACATACGTGGGAATGGAATAGCTTCACGGATGTGTTTTGTTCCTGCTGCAAAGGTTACCATACGTTCGATACCGATACCAAATCCTCCGTGTGGAACTGTACCGTATTTACGAAGGTCAAGGTAGAATTCATACTCAGTACGATCCATACCAAGTTCATCCATTTTTACCACAAGGGCATCGTAGTCTTCCTCACGCATAGATCCACCGATGATTTCTCCATAGCCTTCTGGAGCAAGCAAGTCTGCACAAAGCACACGCTCTGGATTTCCAGGAACTGGTTTCATGTAGAAGGCCTTGATAGCTGCTGGATAGTTCATGACAAATGTTGGCACACCAAAGTGGTTTGAGATCCAAGTTTCATGCGGTGAACCAAAATCATCACCATGCTCAAGATGTTCGTAGTCAGCGTCTTCATCATTTTCATGCTCTTGCAAGAGGTCAATAGCTTGATCGTAAGTGATGCGTTTGAATGGCTCTGCAATGTAGCGTTTCAAGAGCTCTGTATCACGTTCCAATGTTTCCAAGGCTTGAGGTGCACGGTCAAGAACACCTTGAAGAAGAGCTTTCACATAAGCTTCTTGCAAGTCAAGTGACTCATCATGTGTCAAGTAGGAGTACTCTGCGTCCATCATCCAGAACTCAGTCAAGTGACGACGTGTTTTTGATTTTTCAGCACGGAATACTGGACCAAAGTCAAAGACACGACCAAGGGCCATAGCACCAGCTTCTAGGTAAAGCTGACCTGATTGGCTCAAGTAGGCTGGAGTTCCGAAGTAGTCAGTTTCAAAAAGTTCAGTTGAATCTTCTGCCGCGTTTCCTGAAAGGATTGGGCTATCAAATTTCATGAAGCCATTCTTGTCGAAGAACTCATAAGTTGCGTAGATGATAGCGTTACGAATTTGCATCACCGCTACTTGCTTACGAGAACGGAGCCACAAGTGACGGTTGTCCATCAAGAAGTCTGTTCCGTGTTCTTTTGGTGTAATTGGGTAGTCTTGAGATTCACCGATCACTTCGATGTCTGTAATGTCCAACTCATAGCCAAACTTAGAACGTTCGTCTTCTTTGACAATTCCTGTCACATAAACAGACGTTTCTTGGCTCAAGCGTTTGATGACATCAAACTTCTCAAGCCCCACTTCTTCACCAAATTTCTCGACAAAGTTTGGTTTAAAAGCCACACCTTGGAAGAAGGCTGTTCCATCGCGCAATTGCAAGAAGGCGATTTTCCCTTTTCCTGATTTGTTGGCAACCCAAGCTCCAATCGTCACTTCTTGACCAACATAGTCTTTTACATCGATAATCGTTACACGTTTTGTCATTATTTTTCCTTTTCTTTTTCTTTTATTTTTCCATAAATGCTTTCAAGCGTTTAACTGCTTCTTTAAGCGTGTCTAGGTCTGTCGCATAGCTGAGGCGGACATTTTCTGGCGCTCCAAAACCTGCTCCTGTTATGAGTGCCAAACCAACTTCCTCAAGAATAGCTGTTGTAAAGTCAGTCACATCCGTATAACCTTTCATCTCCATGGCTTTTTTAACATTTGGGAAGAGGTAGAAGGCTCCTTGTGGCTTAACGACTTCAAAACCAGGGACCTCACACAAGAGTGGATAGATGGTATTGAGACGTTCTTCAAATGCTTGACGCATAATTTCCACAGAATCTTGCGGTCCAGTTAGGGCTTCGATGGTTGCATATTGTGAAACAGCAGTTAGGTTAGAAGTTGTTTGACCTGTCAATTTGCTCATAGCAGCAATGATTTCTGGATCACCCACTGCATAACCTACCCGCCAACCTGTCATGGCATAAGCTTTTGATACACCGTTAATGACAATGGTTTGCTTACGAATTGCTTCTGATAGACTTGAGATTGGAACAAATTGATTTCCATTATAAACAAGGCGACCGTATATATCATCAGCTAAAATCAGAATGTCATGCTCAACTGCCCAATTTCCGATAGCTAGTAATTCTTCACGAGTATAAATCATACCAGTCGGATTAGATGGTGAATTGAGAACCAAAACCTTTGTTTTATCTGTCCTAACTAGTTCTAGTTGATCCACTGTGACTTTAAAATCATTGTCTTCTTTAGCTTGAACAAAAACTGGAATCCCTTCTGCCATCTTGACCTGATCTCCATAACTAACCCAGTATGGAGTTGGAATAATAACCTCATCTAAAGGATTGATTACAGCCATAAAAAAAGTATAGAGGGAGAACTTGGCACCTGTAGCAAAGGTAACCTCGTTACTTGCGACAGAATAGCCATAGTAGCGCTCGAAGTAGGTATTCACCGCAGCTTTTAATTCTGGTAGACCTGAAGCTACTGTATAGAAGGAAGCCTGTCCTTCTCGAATAGCTTTAACTGCTGCATCCTGAATATTTTCAGGAGTGTGAAAATCTGGTTGTCCCAAGGTCAAGAAAAGGACATCCTTACCTTGAGCTTTTAATTTTTTTGCTCTCGCATCACTAGCTAAAGTGACACTTTCTTCCATTTCTAAAACACGGTTGGATAGTTTCATAGGCCCTCCTTATTGACCAATGCTCCTGTTTCAAAATCTACTAGATAAAAATTAGAGCCTGACTTGACTTCCCAGATTGGCTTGTCTTGATAACGGCCAAAGGTAATCTTGTCAATCTCGCCTGCTCCTTTTTCCTTAGAAACCGCTTCTGCTTTTTCTTGTGAAACACCTTGATTTAGCTGATAAACGTAAATCTTATGGTCATCTTTACCAATCAGGACAGCAAGTGATTCTTGCTGTTTATTATGACCAAGAACACTGTAGTAAGATTCCAAGCCATTGTATAAATCAACCTGATCAGCCTGCTCTAATCCTGCATACTGCTGAGCTAATTTTTCTCCTTCACTTTTAGCTGCTTGATAGGGTTTCATGCCGAGAGAAACCAGATACAGAAAGGAAGCACTGATAACCACAAACAAAATCGTCATCCCTAGACCATACTGCCACAGTAGATTATTTTTTGCTTTTTTTTGTCTTTTTTTCACTCGTCTATTTTACCATCTATTGGGCTTTATTACAAGTGAATGCAAGAACAATCGCACTTTATTTCTTCCTTCAAAGCAAACCGATTTTTCTTATTTAAAACCGAGTAAGAAAAGTAAGGACAGCTCCAAAATCAACCTATTAAAAAACCTGAGCTTAGTACTCAAGTTTTCGTAAGTTCTTTTAATCTATGGAATTATTTTATCATCTATTCTTTTAGCCATTTTTCCTAAAAATACAGGCAGTAGAAGGCTAATCATGACTAAAAAGAATCCTAGATAAAGAAATGTTACTACAAAGCCTAAATTGTCAATCAACCAGCCTGTCAGTGGGAAGAAGACAATCATACTCAGGCTAAACATCATAGAGTAGACACTCAGCATGGTTGCCCTTACTTCACTTGGAAGGCGCTCTTGCAAATCGTTGTCAAAAATCGGCTGAAAAAGAGCATATAGAGCATTACTAATCAAATAAATCAAAATATAGATTAGAGGTGTTCCAAAGTAGGACAGCAGGTAGGTAGCTCCAGTCAGCAGGACGAGGACAGGGAAAAGCTTCAAGGCTGCATATTTCTTTCCAATCTTACTCGCTAGATAGACTGCGACGATATTCAAGAGACTACCAAGTAGCATAACTGCTGAAATTTGCCAACCACTTAAATCTGGTAACTGATTTTGATAGTAAAAGTAAAACATGCACATGAGTGTTCCGACAATCTGAGACAAAATCATCCAGTTGAACAGCATGGGATTTCGCTTCAACTCATCCTTAACAGTCCAAATAATCTGTTTCATGGTCACACTATCAGCTTTTTCTAGCTTGACACTGGGTTCTTTCAGCATCCAAATCAGGAAAAGAACTATGATAGAAGTGGCAATCATGATATAGTAGGTCAGGTGCAATTGACCATGGACAAAAAATCCCGCTAACACTGTCCCCAAAGACCGAGTTCCTTCTGCTACTCCTGACATAAAACTTGAAAGAGATAGATAACGCTCCTTTAGTCCAGCCTCTACAGCCGAGTCATAGACCATTGCTGCGCTTGTGCCTGAATCAAAATTATAAGACAAGGCACTTACCGCCATAGCTAGTGCATAAATCCAAAAATTTCCCTGCCCAGCCAACATGAGAATAGAAGACACAATCCCTGCTATTCGACTTAAATAAAGGTTGGTCTTATAGGAATAGCGATCAGCTAACATACCAGATGGAATTTCACAGAGAAGACTGGTCGTATGAAAAATACTTTCCAGAAGTCCAATCTGCCAAAGAGACATGCCGTTTTGACTGAGAAAGAGAATCCAAAAACTGGTAATCCCTAGAAATGCAAAAAACTCAACTCCGGCCATCAGGCCAATATTTTTCCGATAATTTCTTATTAACATCTTTTCTCCTTAACAAGTGTATTATTATTTATTTTGTCCGTCACTTGTTAATCTTTGCCTTACATAATCTCCACCCCTTTTTAGAAGCATTCTTCAATGCCATTATTGTTCCTTTAATGATTTATGAAGTGATACCGAAAAATAGCTGCTCTGCGGTTTCTATTGCGAGTTTTCTTGTTTATTTTAGCACTTATGTCATCATATTACAAGAGAATATAGGAATACCCCTATAAGATCAAGGTAAACCGGAACCTAAGTGAAATAGTTCTTACTTTTTTAGTAGCAAGTAACTAGAGTGCCAGCAACTTTATAATTTTCAAATAAAGTCTGAGCAAATTTCTTGCAAGTCCTTTTGTTTTGTTGTAATATATTTTATAACAACGAGAGACTTCTCGGAAATTTAAGAAAAAGGAGACACATCATGTCTAAAAAAGTATTATTTATCGTCGGATCACTACGTCAAGGTTCTTTCAACCACCAAATGGCTCTCGAAGCTGAGAAAGCACTTGCTGGTAAAGCGGAAATTAGCTACCTTGATTATTCAGCCCTTCCTCTCTTCAGCCAAGATTTGGAAGTTCCAACACATCCAGCTGTAGCTACTGCTCGTGAAGCAGTTCTCGCTGCAGATGCTATCTGGATCTTCTCTCCAGTCTACAACTTCTCTATCCCTGGAACAGTGAAAAACTTGCTTGACTGGCTATCTCGTGCCCTCGACTTGTCTGATACACGTGGTGCTTCTGCCCTTCAAGAAAAGTTTGTCACAGTATCATCTGTAGCCAATGCAGGTCACGATCAACTTTTTGCTATTTACAAGGATCTCTTGCCATTTATCCGTACACAAGTAGTTGGTGATTTTACTGCTGCACGTGTTAATGACTCTGCTTGGGCAGACGGAAAATTGGTTCTCGAAGAAACAGTCCTAAACTCACTTGAGAAACAAGCTCAAGACCTGGTCGCAGCAGTTCAGTAAAAAATAGAGAGTTTTAAGAAGTCCTTAATATAAAAATAAGCAACTTTAAATTAAAAGTTGCTCATTTTTTGTGCTATTTAGTACTATCCTACTTGTTAAATCTGTATTGACACTTTTTTATTTAGCGATGTCTTCTAGCATGACCACGAGTTCCTGGTCCAGTTCTAATCGGTTTAACTTGTTTACCTGGACGCGAAGGAACATGGTGTACTGTTCCATGATGAGGTCTCGTTAAATGCGGTTTAGGCTGAACACTTGGTTTTGGATGAGTAACAATTACGTTTGGTTTTGTAACCACTCCGACCACATGAGTATGGCTAGTAGTGCCAGTATGAATGACACTTGTCACCTCTGAATGAGTTTCGGTTTCATTTGTTGTGATAGTGACAATTGGTGTTGTTGGACCCGCTGTTGCTGCATTTGAGGTAACAGTGGTTGTCGTTGTAGTTGTAGTCGTAGCCGTTCCACCAGGAACAGGTTTTGTTTCTGTTTTCTTATTAACAGATGTTTGTGAAGAAAAATCTGTTGGTTTAATTGCAGCCAAGGCTTCAGCTGGAGTTAAGCTAGGTTTTGAATCAGTAGTCGCTACCGGTTTTGGTTGAACTACAGGTGTTGGTGTAGCTGGAGTAGATACTGCCGGTTTAACCGGTGTTACCGGTGCTGGTGCTACTGGTTTTACTGGAGCTACTGGTTGTGGTGTGGCAACAGGCGCTGGAGTTGCTGGTGTCGAAACTACTGGTTTGACTGGTGTTAATGGTGCTACCGGTTTTGGTTGAACTACAGGTGCTGGCTTAGCCGGAGTTGACACTGCTGGTTTAACCGGTGTTACTGGTTTGACCGGTACAACAGGTTTTGTAACAATTGGTGATGATGCAACAACTGGATTCGGAACGTTCAAAACTGGTTTGATAGAAATTCCATTACCTAGACTAGAAGGAGTTGCTGCAATAGTTGTTACTCCTTGTGGAGTGACATTTGGTTTATGAACAGTCGTATCCACTGCAGCTACTGGTTTATCATCAATTCTTGTGATTTTCCAATTATCATAAATAACTGCACCAGTAACGAGGTTAACTCTCGCTACTCTTTCAAAAACTACAGAACGAACTACATCTTTGAAAGCTTGTTTACCATCTTTTTGGTATTTGTAGTGAATCGTCTGCTTGGTCATTTTTCTCAGTGTATCTAAGTTTTCAACAGATTTAGGCCAAACAGGTGTCAATGCGTCTCCTACTACTAATGGATTTCCAGCAATTGGTTTAGGATCATCTGCTGTGACAGTCACAACTTTTTCGATTAATTGAACTGAGAATACTTGATCAGTTTGTTTTTCACTGTCAAAGCGTTTATCATTAGCATTTGCAAAACCATCATGTACTAATTCATATCCTTGTTTTAGGTATTGATTAATACGATTTTTTGAATTATAAGCAATTGTTTCACCTGGAAGACCAACAACACTGTCCACATTTCCTAAAACCTTAGGACTTGTTTCTGTTTGATTAAGGTATTTAACATACGCCTTTTGTTGAGCAACATAATCATAAACAACATGGATATCAGCCTGTGTCAAATGTCCCTTACTATTAGCAGGTGTTTGCGACAAGACATATACCACACCATCTTTTTCGAAACGCTCAGGAACTTTAGCAGTCACATCATAGTTATTTCCCAATAAGTTAATGAGATTTGAACTCTTATCATGTGGTGTATTGAATGTTTCTAAAATAGCTTGACTTGTTTTATCACGATATTGAATATCAACTTTACCAAATTTAGCTTCTTCGTACACAGCTACCACGTTAGCTTGAGCTCGTGTAATCGTACCAGATGTCTTCGTATTGCTATAAAAACGATCATTTTGTGCGTACTCTTTGAAGACATAATATTTACCATTTGGTGAATGTAATAGATAAGGTGCTGTGATAGATGTTGTTTGAATTCCTTTGTTTTCTTGAACTTCTGTCTCAGTTGTATTTCTCTCCAAAGTAGCTACATAGCTAGTATCAATTTTGGTAGATGGTCTTACAGTAGTGAATTTATCTTGAAGTATACCTCCATTTTCCACCGCTGCAATGGCAGGAAGAAGCATTTTCCCTTGAGTATCAACGAAGCGAACAGCTACATCTCCATATACAAGGCGTCCATCTGTTCTTACCATATCTGGGTTGGCAATTTTCCAGTCAGAGTCAGCAGCTTGTTCGTATTGGTCTGTAAGATTTTTACCTTTGGCATCAACAACTGTCAATGTCCCTGGAACATTTGATTTAAAACCATTTCTAGCTTCATTCAGATAATTAACTGTGTGACTTGTCGGAACACGGTCAACTCCAAAGTCTTTTGTACGTAATACATAGGTTCTTCCAGCCAACATCTTTCCAGAAACGAGTTCAAAGGTTAATTCATTATCAGCAGCCTTAAGAATCTTAAATTTTGCATGTTGACCTGGTTCTTCACGAGGCGCCTCCAAAATAACATTATGACGATTTACCCTTGTTCTTGATGTATCAGGGCTAGTATTTATCATTTCGACATTGTGGGCACCACGTTCAACAAATTCACCGACAGTAGCAAACTTATTGAATTCTGTATCATTGATACGAACGGTGAAACGGGTCCCTGCACTAAAGTTTGATTTCCATGTTCCGATACGAAGAGTGCTGTTATATGTTTTGATACTACCATCATCATCCAACATAACATCACCTGTGAAGTTAGCTGTAGCTGGTGTATCATAAACTTTAGGTGCTCCTATATCTGTTTTAATCACAGTGTAATTCTTAGTGACTACATTTTGACCATTAACTGAAATAACACCAGTTACAGACTTATCCACGTTCACTCGAGGATAACGAATTCCACCTCTGTATTGAAGTTCAAAAGTAACATCATCTAAGCGTTCAATTTCGTCAGTAAAACGGTATGTTGCTTCAATATGACTCCCTTTGTCAACTAAATCCCATGATTCTTTTGTGTCCAAAGCAACGTCACGATCTCCACGTGAAGCCCAGTATGAAAGGCTTCCAGCTTTGGCATTATCATTTTTCTGAACCAGACTCACTCGTTCTGCAAATACTTTACCTTCAGCAACCAATTTTTGAGGAAGATTATTGTCTTGCGGTAATTCCTTCAAACCAATTGTGAAGATATCCCCCTTATGATAGGCACCATTTTTAAATTTTAATTGGAAACGATAATCAGCAATACCTGTTGAAGTCACACGATCCGCCATATCGATTGTACCACTGGCAATAATATTTCCATTATCGATAGCTACATCTTGTGTTTGAGTTGGCGATAGACTAGCGCTAATTTTCTTGCCGTGTCCTGCACGTTGCAACTCAGTATATACTGTTTCAATAGCTGAATACAGTTGGTTTAATTGAGTCTTAAGATTTTCTGCACTAACATATGAATCTTTCAACAAGGATTTTGATTGTGAAATCTGAATTGTTGCTGCCTTAACAGCTTCTTGAACCAAGGCTTTTTCTTCAACTTTACGATCTGCTTCTTGAGCATAACGAACAGCAACTTGATTTAAAACTTCTGCTTCTGATACAACCTGTTCCAAGGTAGTTTTTTCGACTGATTTTTCTTCCTTTACCTTCTCACTTGAAGCAGGTGAAGTATTTTTTTCTTCGCTGGGTTTTACATCTTTAAAAATTAATTCTTTTGAGTCAGAATTTTTTGTCTCAGCTGCCACTTTAGACTCTGCTTCCTTCTTTAGAAGGGCATTGACATCTAATTCTTCTTTTTCCAAAACTGGAGCTTGAAGAGTTGAAGATAATTCTGCTATTTTTTCCTCAGATTTCTCTTGCTTGGTCTCTTCTGGTTTTTCAGAGACTTTTTGCTCTTCTTTTTCAGTGCGATGTGAATCTACTTTCTGTTCATCTGCACTCACATTTGAATAAGTACCAAAAACCATCAAGGCAGCTACAGCAACAGATACTGCACCAAAACTTGATTTTCTAATGGAATACTTGTTTACCTTATTCATTTGATTCCGTTTTACTCTTGAATACATATATTTTCTCTCTAACTTTTTATGATAAAAAAGAGAGTGGAATTGATGCTGTATTGACATACATTCTCACTCCCTAAAACACTACACTTCCAATATTTTGTTGTCTAGAGTTTTATTTTGATTTTATTCATCTCGTTTTGCTTTTCCAACTAAACTGAATCCAGCAAATAGGCCAAGTACTCCTAGAACTTGAGCCATACCAGAAGAGTGACCCGCAGTTTTTGGAAGTTCTTTTTCCTCCTCTTTTGGAGCTGAGTTTGGAGTTGGAACTGCTGATGGCACTTTTGGAGCTGGGGTAGAGGTTGGAACTGGAGTTGGCGTAACTTGTGGAGTTGGGGTTGGGGTCGGTACCGGGGTTGGAGTTGGAACCGGAGTTGGGGTCGGTACTGGATCCGGCGTAACTTGTGGGGTTGGGGTCGGAGTCGGAATTGGAGTTGGCGTAACTTGTGGAATTGGTTGAATATTTCTATACGTTACAGTTACAACTTGATTTTCAGTTTCTGCTGTAATTCCTTGAACCGCAACCACTTTAGCAAGATCAGGATTATATCCTGCAATACTTGGAGATACCACTTCGTCAAAACTTGTCACTCCATCTTCAGAAACCCAAGATGTACTTGTAGTCTTACCTGTTACATTATCAATACTTAACATACGTGAAAAGCTTACTTGATCATGATGATCTTCACTTGCTTTTGTACCATCTTCAAATACATAATGAATCGTTCTTTCCACAAGTTTTGGAGTATCTTTTTTAACAGTGATCTTATGTTTCAATAGGACTGTATATTCTTGAACTTTTGTTTCATCTGTATCAAAAGTTGCATCCGCAGGGAAACCATCTTCCTGTAATAAGTACCCTTTTTCAAGCAACGATTTCAAAACAGTTTCTGTCGTATAGGCAATCTTTTCTCCTGATTTACCAGTAATATTGTCTGTATGAACGACTTCATTCTTGTTATCAACATCTATGTAACGAACAACTGCAACTTGTTCTGTCTTGACGTAAGTTACCTTTGTATCTTCACCTGGATTTTCAGGTGTAACACTTGTACGCTCTGGTTTGTAGCCTACAATTTCAGGTACTGCTGTTTCTCCAGCTTTACGAGGATCATTTGCATCATTCAGGTATTGTGGTTGAGGAGCATTTGCAATTACATTTCCAGAAGCATCTACTGGAATGATTTTACCCAAAACTTTATATGTAACTGTATCTGTTGCTTTTGGTAAATCTGGCGTAACTGTCTTAGCACCAGCTTCTGCTTTATCAGCGAAATACCCTATCACAACTGGTACTTTAACTGTTCCATAGGTATGGTCCTTATTTTCCCAAGTTGTTTCTTTAGTCGCTTCATTATATGATCCCTTGAAGACAAAATCATTTTGCACATTATCTTTAGGAGTTGCAGAACCTGCACCAGTAAAGCTTACAGTTTGCTCAGTTTCCTTAGTTAATGAATCAATAATTTCGTTATATGTTACAAAGGTATCTTTTCCGATGCGATCAGGATCAGATTCGTCATTTGGTTCGATTGTCTTGTCAACAATATTATATCCCCAAACAGTTGGTTGCTCGTTATTTAATACATGGAATTTTGGAGCTTCAGGAATTTTTGTTTCTGCTGCTTTTGTTGCATCGTTTGGATCATTATCATAGTACTTATAGAGAGCGTCTTCAATGTTTTGTACAACCTCTCCTTGTTTATTGATATATTGTCCTTTATTATTGACTGCTACAATACGTCCCATTTCTTTCAGGTCAACATTAACTTCTGTATCTTGAGGAGAATTTGGATTAACCTCCATTGTTCCTACTTTATTTACAGTAGCATAAAATTTTGGTGTAACAGGAGTTCGTACAGCTTTGAACACTGCATTCACGGATGAATTTGCTTCTGAATTAGTTGAACTATCTGGTTTTGCTGCAGCAGCGCGCTTACCTCTAGATGAACGGCGTACAGAACGCTCACCATTTTCAGTCACAGTTAAGCCTACTGGAGACACTTGAGAATTATTAACTTGTGTAGCTAAAAGATTCTCTGAAACTGGAGCTACTTCTGACAAAGCTCGTCTGCTTCTAGATGATCTAGCAACTCTTGATTCACCATTATTCGTAACTGATGGTTGAGATGCTACTGGAGCTACAACATCTTGGTTCTTAATTCCAGTAATCTTCCATTGTTCATAATGGATATCACCAGATACCAAATTCACAAGAGCATTTCTTTCATAGCTGATATGTTGATCAATTGTTCCATATGCAGCTTTTCCATTTTTAAGGTAACGGAAGTTAATACGGCGACTTATTGTTTGAGTCAATTTCTCCATTCTCTCAACAGTGCCTGGCCAATTTGGTGTATTTGGTTGTCCCGGATTGACTGGGGTGTTGGGTTGCGGTTTAGGATCTTTCGGTGTTACACGTTCGATACGTTCTGAAAGGGTTACAGTGTAGACTTGGTCACGTGCTGTATCGTAGTCATAAACCTTCGCACCACCTGATGTGAATTCATCGCTGACAAGGTTATAGCCTTGTTTCTTGAATTCTGTGATTTGACTTGTTGTGCTGTAGGCAATGGCTTCACCTGACTTACCTGTCACTTCATCTGTTGTGAGAACACGGTTACCGTTAGTGCTTACATAACGGATAACAGCTTTTTGGGCATCCTTACGATAAGTGACTGTTTCAACACGGTCTTGGTCTTTAGCTTGAACTCCACTTACAGCTGGGATTTCTGATTTATCCGCTGTGTAACCTGCGATAGTTGGAGATACCACTTTATCAAACGTATCATCATTAGTTGTCCAGTCTTG
>NZ_JYGQ01000003.1:180000-217529 GCF_000960025.1 Streptococcus mitis
CGCGCTGGACTCAAAATCCAGTGTCCGCAAGGACGTGCCGGTTCGACCCCGGCCGCCGGTATAGTATAGAGTTAAGGAACGTTGTAAATCTTCGTTCCTTTTTTATATTATTTTTGGTATAATAATAGTTATTCAAATTTTATTTAGATTATGAAAGTGTAGGGGAGTATGTCTCGTTCTATCGATTTATTAAAACATAGGTATTTGAAAAATATTAAAGAAAATCCTGAATTGTTTGTCGGGATTGAGCTGGAATGTCCTGTTGTAAATTTGGAAGGGGATGCTACAGATGTTGAAGTTATCAAATACTTATTCCGATATTTAGTTTCTGCTATGGATTTTACTGTCGAAAAGGTAGATGATTTTGGGACTCCTATTCAGTTAGTGGAGCCAGTAAGTCAGGATACTATTTTATTTGAAGTTTCCTATACTACGATTGAGTTTGCATTTGGTAAGGCTGAAACGATACAAGAGGTTGAAGAACGTTTTAATATTTATATGAAAGCAATCCAGACAAAGTTAGCTGAATCAAATCATGCTATTGTTGGCTGTGGTATTCATCCCAACTGGGATAAAAATGAGAATTGTCCAGTGGCTTTCCCGCGGTATCGCATGTTGATGGACTATTTGAATTTGAGTAGAAATGTGACTAAGTCAGACTTGCATCATTTCCCTGAATATGGTGCTTTTATCTGTGGGAGTCAGGTACAGCTGGATGTTTCAAAGTCTAACTACTTACGAGTGATTAATGCTTTTACCCAAATTGAAGGGGCTAAGGCTTATTTATTTGCAAACTCTGAGTTTACAGGTGCGGATTGGGATACAAAAATCTCAAGAGATATTTTCTGGGAAGAATCTATGCATGGTATTTATCCAGAGAATGTTGGTGTCAATGCTAGCCTCTTTAAAGATGAGGATGATTTTTTTGATTATCTAGATCATTCTGCAATTTTTACTGCAGAACGTGATGAACAAACCTTTTATTTTTATCCGATTCAGGCAAGGGATTATTTGGCTATGCCTGAAATCCAGGCATTTGCTCTTAATGGGGATAAGGTTACTATTTATCCCCAAGAGAAAGATTTTGAAACTCATCGTAGTTATCAGTATCAAGACTTAACGACTCGAGGAACGGTTGAGTTTCGTAGTGTGTGTACTCAGCTTCTTGATAGGACTTTTACTTCAGCAGCCTTTCACTTGGGATTGTTGGTTAATTTAGACAAGTTAGAAGCTTACTTAGAAACAGCACCTTTCTTTAAAGCATTTGGGAGAAATTATAAGTCTTTAAGGCGGCAATTTTCTAAGAAGAAGCTA
Organism: Streptococcus mitis; assembly: GCF_000960025.1. Lineage (GTDB taxonomy): Bacteria > Bacillota > Bacilli > Lactobacillales > Streptococcaceae > Streptococcus > Streptococcus mitis_DH. The sequence continues at coordinate 181,315 of NZ_JYGQ01000003.1, forward strand.
ACAGATGAGGAGAAAACTTCGATTATAGATTTTTCAAAAGAATTACTCTTGTTAGCTGATGAAGGACTGAAGATGAGAAATAAACAAGAAATGATTTATTTAGAGCCTTTGAAAGAAGAATTGGGATTATAATTTTTCTTATAAAGGGAGAATTTTCTGAAAAATCATGATATAATGGAAGAGACTATAGATAAAGGATAGAGAGTAATGACATTAGTTTATCAATCAACGCGTGATGCCAATAATACAGTAACTGCCAGTCAAGCAATTTTGCAAGGTTTGGCAACGGACGGTGGTTTGTTTACACCCGTCACTTATCCAAAGGTAGATTTGGACTTTGACAAATTGAAAGATGCTTCTTATCAGGAAGTTGCTAAGTTAGTTTTGTTAGCTTTTTTAGATGATTTTACAGCCGAGGAGTTGGACTACTGTATCAACAATGCCTACGATAGCAAGTTTGATACTCCAGCTATCGCGCCTTTGGTGAAATTAGACGGACAATACAACTTGGAACTGTTCCATGGTTCAACGATTGCCTTCAAGGATATGGCCTTGTCTATCTTGCCATACTTTATGACGACTGCTGCTAAGAAACATGGCTTGGAGAACAAAATCGTCATTTTGACAGCTACATCTGGTGATACTGGGAAAGCTGCTATGGCAGGATTTGCCGATGTACCTGGAACTGAGATCATCGTCTTTTATCCAAAAGATGGTGTCAGCAAGGTACAAGAGTTGCAAATGACCACTCAGACTGGCGATAATACTTATGTTATCGCTATTGATGGTAACTTTGATGATGCCCAAACAAATGTGAAGCATATGTTTAACGATGTGGCTCTTCGTGAAAGGTTAGCGGCCAACAAGTTGCAATTTTCATCAGCTAACTCTATGAATATCGGTCGTTTGGTACCACAGATTGTTTATTATGTTTATGCCTACGCTCAATTGGTTAAGTCTGGTGAGATTGTGGCTGGTGATAAGGTCAACTTCACAGTACCAACAGGAAACTTTGGAAATATCTTGGCTGCCTTTTATGCTATGCAAATTGGTCTTCCAGTTGGCAAATTAATCTGTGCTTCAAATGACAACAATGTTTTGACAGACTTTTTCAAGACACGTGTTTACGACAAGAAACGTGAGTTTAAAGTGACTACTAGTCCATCTATGGATATTTTGGTATCTTCAAACTTGGAGCGTTTGATTTTCCATCTTTTAGGTAATAATGCGGTTAAAACAGCTGAACTCATGAATGCCTTGAACAAGCAAGGACAATATGAGTTGACATACTTTGATGCAGAGATTCTTAATCTCTTTGCAGCTGAATATGCGACTGAGGAAGAAACAGTGGCAGAAATCAAGCGTGTTTATGAGTCAGATTCTTATATCGAGGATCCACATACGGCGGTTGCCTCGGCAGTTTATAAGAAATACCAAGCGGCTACTGGCGATGTGACTAAGACAGTGATTGCTTCAACAGCGAGTCCATACAAGTTCCCAGTGGTTGCAGTAGAAGCTGTAACTGGAAAATCAGGGCTTGGCGACTTTGAAGCCTTGGCTCAATTACATGATATTTCAGGAGTGGCAGTGCCGCCAGCAGTTGACGGGCTTGAAACAGCTCCTGTTCGTCATAAGACAACTGTTGCAGCAACAGACATGCAAGTAGCGGTTGAGGCTTATCTAGGACTTTAAGACAGAGGGAGTAAACTCGGTTGGGAAACCAACTGAGTTTCTTTTCATCAGGAGGAAGGATTGTTTAAGAAAAATAAAGACATTCTTAATATTGCCTTACCAGCTATGGGCGAAAACTTTTTGCAGATGCTCATGGGGATGGTGGACAGTTATCTGGTAGCCCACTTGGGCTTGATAGCTATTTCGGGTGTATCAGTAGCTGGCAATATTATCACGATTTACCAGGCGATTTTCATCGCTCTGGGAGCTGCTATTTCCAGTGTTATTTCAAAAAGTTTGGGGCAGAAGGATCAATCTATGCTAGCCTATCATGTGACTGAGGCGTTGAAGATTACCTTACTATTAAGTTTCCTTTTAGGATTTTTGTCCATCTTCGCTGGGAAAGAGATGATAGGACTTTTGGGGACGGAGATAGATGTAGCTGAGAGTGGTGGACTCTACCTATCCTTGGTAGGCGGATCGATTGTTCTTTTGGGCTTGATGACCAGTCTGGGTGCCTTGATTCGTGCAACGCATAATCCACGTCTGCCTCTCTATGTTAGTCTTTTATCCAATGCCTTGAATATTCTTTTTTCAAGTCTAGCTATTTTTGTTCTGGATATGGGGATAGCTGGTGTTGCTTGGGGGACAATTCTGTCTCGTTTGGTAGGTCTTGTGATTTTATGGTCGCAATTAAAGTTGCCTTTTGAGAAACCGACTTTTGGTTTAGATAAGGAACTATTGACCTTAGCTTTGCCAGCAGCTGGAGAGCGGCTTATGATGCGGGCTGGAGATGTAGTAATCATTGCCTTGGTTGTGTCTTTCGGGACAGAGGCAGTGGCTGGAAATGCAGTCGGAGAAGTCTTGACCCAGTTTAACTATATGCCTGCCTTTGGCGTCGCTACGGCAACGGTCATGCTGGTGGCTCGAGCAGTTGGGGAGGATAATTGGAAAAAAGTAGCTAATTTGAGCAAGCAAACCTTTTGGCTTTCTCTGCTTCTCATGTTGCCCTTGACGCTTAGTGTCTATGCCTTGGGCATACCACTGACTCATCTCTATACGAATGATTCTCTAGCGGTGGAGGCTAGTGTGCTAGTGACACTTTTTTCACTACTTGGTACTCCTATGACGATAGGAACAGTCATCTATACAGCAGTCTGGCAGGGTTTGGGCAATGCTCGGCTTCCCTTTTATGCGACAAGTATAGGAATGTGGTGTATCCGCATTGGAACAGGATATCTGATGGGGATTGTGCTTGGTTGGGGCTTGCCCGGTATTTGGGCCGGAACCCTTTTGGATAATGGTTTTCGTTGGTTATTTCTACGTTACCGTTACCAGCGTTATATGAGCTTGAAAGGATAGGAAATGCAAAAAACAGCTTTTATTTGGGATTTAGACGGGACTTTATTGGACTCTTACGAAGCGATTTTGTTAGGGATTGAGGAAACTTTTGCTCAGTTTTCTATTCCTTATGAAAAGGAGCAGGTGAGAGAGTTTATCCTCAAGTTTTCTGTGCAGGATTTACTTGTGCAGGCGGCAGAAGAGAGAAAGCTGGATGTGGAAATGCTAAATCAGGTGCGTGCCCAGAGTTTGGCTGAGAAGAATGCTCAGGTAGTTTTGATGCCAGGTGCGCGTGATGTGCTAGCTTGGGCAGAGGCATCAGGAATTCAGCAGTTTGTTTACACTCATAAGGGAGACAATGCTCTTACCATTCTCAGAGATTTGGGTTTGGAATCTTATTTTACAGAGATTTTAACCAGTCAGAGTGGTTTTGTGCGGAAGCCAAGTCCAGAAGCGGCTACCTATCTGTTAGACAAGTATCAGTTGGATTCTGAGAAGACCTATTATATAGGGGATCGGACTCTGGATGTGGAATTTGCCCAGAATAGTGGGATTCAAAGTATCAACTTTTTAGAGTCGACTTATGAAGGAAATCACAGGATTCAAGCGTTAGCAGATATTTCCCGTTTTTTTGAGGCTGAGCAATAAAAAGATTGTGTCAGTTTTGTGACAGAGACCTAACAAACTATTTCAAGTAACTGAGTTTGTTACAAGGAATAGACAGTTCTATTAAATAGGCCCGAGAGGGCTTTTTTTCTGCATTTTTTGTGTTATGATAGACAGGTACTCATTTGAAAGGAATTTGAAAGAATGAAGAAAAGAATATTATTAGCCTCAACAGTAGCCTTATCATTTGCCCCAGTATTGGCAACCCAAGCAGAAGAAGTTCTTTGGACTGCACGTAGTGTTAAGCAAATCCAAAACGATTTGACTAAAACGGACAACAAAACAAGTTATACCGTTCAGTATGGTGATACCTTGAGCACCATTGCAGAAGCCTTGGGTGTAGATGTCACAGTTCTTGCGAATTTGAATAAAATCACGAATATGGACTTGATTTTCCCAGAAACTGTTTTGACAACGACTGTCAATGAAGCAGAAGAGGTAACGGAAGTTGAAATCCAAACTCCACAAGCAGATTCTAGTGAAGAAGTGACAACTGCGACAGCAGATTTGACAACCAATCAAGTAACCGTAGATGATCAAACTGTTCAAGTTGCAGACCTTTCTCAACCGATTGCAGAAGCTCCAAAAGCGGTAGAAACTACAAGAACAAAAGAAGTAGCAACAAGTTCAGAAGTTACAGAGACAGTGACTGCTTCAGAAGAAGTGACACCATCTACAGGAACTTCTGTCCCAGAGGAACAAACAGCCGAAACGAGTAGTGCAGTTGCAGAAGCAGCTCCTCAGGCAACGACTCCAGCTGAGAAAGATGAAACACAAGCAAGCACTCAAGCTGAATCAGCAGTGGAAGCAACTACAATACCAGTAGAAGAAACAGCACCTGAAACAACTGCAACAAGTTCAGAAGAAGCAAAAGAAGTAGCATCATCAAGTGAAGCTACAGCAGCAGTTTCTACTTATCAACCAGAAGAGACGAAAACAACTTCAGCAACTTACGCAGCTCCAGCTGCGCCTGATTATGCTGGATTGGCAGTAGCAAAAGCTGAAAATGCAGGTCTTCAACCACAAACAGCTGCCTTTAAAGAAGAAATAGCCAACTTGTTTGGCATCACATCCTTTAGTGGTTACCGTCCAGGAGACAGTGGAGATCACGGAAAAGGTTTGGCTATCGACTTTATGGTACCAGAAAGCTCAGAACTAGGGGATAAGATTGCGGAATACGCTATTCAAAACATGGCTAGCCGTGGAATTAGTTACATCATCTGGAAACAGCGTTTCTATGCTCCATTCGATAGCAAATATGGACCAGCTAATACTTGGAACCCAATGCCAGACCGTGGTAGCGTGACAGAAAACCACTATGACCACGTTCACGTTTCAATGAATGGATAAACCAGACTCTGTCATATAATTTTTACGAATGAGATCTAGCTTTCATGATAGGAAGCGAGTCTCGTTCGTTTTTTCTTTGTCAATTTGAATGGGAAGTTACCATCTTGTAATAATCCAAGCAACATTCTTGCAATTTATTTTACTTTGCATTATACCTGATTAGTCAACTATTGATCAATCAATAAAAAGGAGGAAGAAATGATAGAGATTCAAGATCTGCTTTATCAACTCCGCTTGTCTGAGCAAGCGAGTACGCAATTGTTTGAAAAAAGGCTTGGGATTAGTTTGACACGGTATCAGATTTTATTATTTTTGCTGAAGCATTCCCCTTGTAATCAAATAGCGGTTCAGGAGCGTTTGAAGATTGATCAGGCTGCTTTGACCCGACATTTCAAAATTCTGGAAAAGGAAGGTTTGGTGGAGCGTCATCGTAATCCTGAAAATCAGCGGGAAGTGTTGGTAGAGGCTACGAAGTATGCCAAGGAGCAGTTAGTGATGAATCCCCCTCTGCAACATATCAAGGTTAAGGAAGAGATGGAAAGTATCTTAACAGAGTCTGAAAGAACAGAACTCAGCCGTTTAGTAAATAAATTGGTTTTGGGTATTGAAAATATAGAAATTTAAGGAGAAAAAGATGTCAATTATGACAACCATTTCAGCAACGATTGTTGCTTTGGAGCATTTTTACATTTTTTATTTGGAAAGTATTGCAACGCAATCAGATGCGACTAGTCGTGTCTTTAACATGGACAAGGAAGAACTGGCTCGTCCGTCAGTAAGTTCATTGTTTAAAAATCAAGGGATTTATAATGCTCTGCTAGGAGTCTTTCTCTTGTATGGGATTTATTTCTCACAGAATTTAGAAATTGTGACTATTTTTGTTTTATTTGTGATTGGTGCTGCGGCTTATGGCTCTCTCACAGCAGATAAGAAAATTATTTTGAAGCAAGGTGGACCAGCTATTTTGGCCTTGATTAGTATTTTTCTCTTTAAATAAACTTTAATGCCGGTCTGATACTCTCTAGTCCTTTTCACTCCAGAATAAGGGAAATATGTTATACTTGTTTTTAAGAAAATAGTTTCATGGAATTGGTTGTAAGGAGTTAGAAATGAAAGTATTAGTGACAGGTTTTGAGCCCTTTGGAGGGGAAAAGGTCAATCCAGCTTTGGAGGCCATTAAAGGTTTACCAGCTGAAATCCATGGTGCTGAGGTCCGTTGGCTAGAAGTGCCAACAGTCTTTCACAAATCGGCCCAAGTATTGGAAGAAGAAATGAGTCGTTATCAACCGGACTTTGTCCTTTGTATCGGCCAAGCAGGTGGAAGAACCAGCTTGACACCTGAGCGAGTGGCTATAAATCAAGACGATGCACGCATTCCTGATAACGAAGGTAATCAGCCGATTGACCTTCCCATTCGTCCAGATGGTGCTCCGGCTTACTTTAGTAGTTTGCCGATTAAAGCGATGGTTCAAGCTATAAAAAAAGAGGGATTGCCGGCCTCTGTTTCTAATACAGCAGGGACTTTTGTCTGCAATCATTTGATGTATCAGGCCCTCTATTTGGTAGAAAAGAAATTTCCCCATGTTAAGGCAGGTTTTATGCATATTCCTTATATGATGGAACAGGTGGTGAATCGACCGACCACTCCAGCTATGAGTTTAGTGGATATTAGGCGAGGGATAGAAGCAGCAATCGGAGCCATGATAGAATATGGAGATGAGGACCTCAAGTTGGTAGGCGGAGAAACTCATTGATAGAAAAAAGCTTGAGGGAAAACCTTCAAGCTTTTGGACGTTTTCGAGCCAATACTGCTCGGTAAAAAATCACTTTATTGATTTGAATGTAGGGTAGGAGTGAGAAACTAGCAATTCCAAAAGTAATCCAATTGAGGAAGTACCAAGGAAGGAGTTGTAGGTCTAGAATAAAGCGCTGAAATTTGTAGCCTTTCATCAGGAAACGGCTGGTTTTTAGGATTTGTCCTGGTTTAGCTTGTCCTAAGTCTAGGGTATCACAGAGGAGAAATTCTACCTGCGAATAGGCATAGTATTGTGGGATATAGAGACTATTTCCGACAATCATCAAGAGGATACTTGCTAGAAAGTAAAGACCAAAGGTCATGAGGAAACGCTCGGTTTCAATTGACGTGAGATCCAGATTGGGAAACTCAGGATGAAGGGCAATGAATTTCTTTGCAAGAAAGCTACTGTAAAAAAGGAAGTAAATTCCAAGCAAACTAGGAATGCTCCATAAGAAGAGATAGAAACGTTTGAGAAGGAGAGTCAAAAAGGTTTGTGAAAAGTGCTCTTCATTAAAGAGAGTGAGACTATTTTTGATGGATAGTTCTGTATCGGGACTCTTGATGAGTTTCAGCGTTGTATAGACGGAACTGGTTAGAAGTATTGTTCCGATAAAGGAGACTAATAGAGGAAAAAGGTAGGCTTGGAATACATGGCCAAACACGCTTAAAAAGGGTTGTTCTAAAACACTCTCGTTGATGCGCTCTAAGGGATTGAGGAAGCCAGACAAGATGACCAGTATACTAGGTAAGAGATAGACGAGAAAGAGACGGGGATTTTCAGCCTGAAATTGTCTGGCTTGCAGACGAACGGTTTTTAAATCAATTTTTGGGTATTTCATTCTCTCATTATACCATAGTTCGTGACAGTTCCTCCTTTTTTTGATAAAATCATACAGTATGCCCTTGGGCACAAAGTATGAACTGGGACTGTCTTTCCCAGCTTCGGAGGTAAAAAATGTCAGATTCACCAATCAAATATCGTTTGATTAAGAAAGAAAAACACACAGGAGCTCGTCTGGGAGAAATCATCACTCCCCACGGTACCTTCCCAACACCTATGTTTATGCCAGTTGGGACACAAGCCACTGTCAAAACTCAGTCGCCTGAAGAATTGAAGGAGATGGGTTCGGGAATTATCCTGTCAAACACCTATCATCTCTGGCTTCGTCCTGGAGATGAACTCATCGCACGCGCAGGTGGTCTCCACAAGTTCATGAATTGGGACCAGCCTATCTTGACAGATAGTGGTGGTTTCCAGGTTTATTCCTTAGCAGATAGCCGTAATATCACAGAAGAAGGAGTAACCTTTAAAAATCATCTCAATGGTTCTAAGATGTTCTTGTCCCCAGAAAAAGCTATTTCTATTCAGAATAATCTGGGCTCAGACATCATGATGTCTTTTGATGAATGTCCTCAGTTTTATCAACCATACGACTACGTTAAGAAATCAATCGAGCGTACCAGCCGTTGGGCTGAGCGTGGTTTGAAGGCTCATCGTCGTCCGCATGACCAAGGATTATTTGGGATTGTGCAGGGTGCAGGATTTGAAGACCTGCGTCGCCAATCGGCTCATGACCTTGTCAGTATGGATTTCCCAGGTTACTCTATCGGTGGTTTGGCAGTGGGAGAAACCCACGAAGAGATGAATGCGGTCTTGGACTTCACAACCCAACTGCTTCCTGAAAATAAACCTCGCTATTTGATGGGTGTGGGAGCGCCAGATAGCTTGATTGATGGGGTGATTCGTGGTGTAGATATGTTTGACTGTGTCTTGCCGACTCGAATCGCTCGTAATGGGACTTGTATGACCAGTCAAGGTCGTTTGGTTGTCAAAAATGCCCAGTTTGCTGAGGACTTTACGCCACTGGATCCTGAGTGTGATTGCTACACATGTAAGAACTATACACGCGCTTATCTTCGTCACCTGCTCAAGGCTGATGAAACCTTTGGTATCCGCTTGACTAGCTACCACAATCTTTACTTCTTGCTTAACCTGATGAAGCAAGTTCGACAAGCCATCATGGATGATAATCTCTTGGAATTCCGTGAGTATTTTGTGGAAAAATATGGCTATAATAAGTCAGGACGCAATTTCTAAAACGGAATAGATATAAGCTAAAAATCCTAAGTTTTCTCTTGGGATTTTTCTTCTTTTTTTGATAGAATAAAGTGTACAATGAAAGGGAGAATAAACTCGTATGCGTATTAAATGGTTTTCCTTGATTAGGATTACAGGTTTACTTTTGGTACTCTTGTATCATTTCTTTCAGACGATCTTTCCTGGAGGATTTTTCGGGGTAGATGTCTTTTTTACATTTTCAGGTTTCCTGATCACAGCTCTACTCATCGAAGAATTTTCTAAAAATCATGAAATTGATTTGGTTGGATTTTTTAGGAGACGCTTTTATCGTATCGTGCCACCTGTGGTTTTGATGGTCTTGGTGACCATGCCTTTTACTTTCTTGGTTCGCCAAGATTATGTGGCTGGAATTGGGGGTCAGATTGCGGGTGTTTTAGGCTTCATGACCAACTTCTATGAGCTCCTAACAGGTGGGAGTTATGAATCTCAGTTCATTCCTCATTTGTTTGTTCATAATTGGAGCTTGGCTGTTGAGGTTCACTACTATATTCTTTGGGGGTTGGCAGTTTGGTTCTTATCTAAGCAGGCTAAATCAAATGGTCAGTTGAAGGGAATGGTCTTTCTCTTATCTGCTGCTGCCTTCTTAATCAGCTTCTTCTCCATGTTTATTGGTAGTTTTCTAGTAACCTCTTATTCCTCTGTTTACTTCTCCAGTTTAACTCATGTCTATCCATTCTTTTTGGGAAGTGTGTTAGCAACGATTGTAGGCGTTCGTCAGACGACTTCCCTAGTTAAGCAGTTGGATAAAATCTGGGATTTACGAAAGACCCTTTTAGTTTTTGGAGGAGGTTTTGGCTTCTTACTCATTTTGACTTTCTTTGTCAAATTTACCTATCTCTTTGCCTATCTTATTGGCTTCTTGCTTGCCAGCCTTGCAGCCCTTGCTATGATTCTGGCGGCGCGTGTCTTACATGAAAAGACTTCTCATATACAGGAACCAAAGATTATTAGCTTTTTAGCAGATACTAGCTATGCAGTTTATCTCTTCCATTGGCCTTTCTATATCATTTTTTCACAGTTGACATCAAATCTTTTTGCTGTGTTACTGACTTTGATTTTTTCTTATGGATTTGCCAGTCTTTCATTTTATGTATTGGAACCTTGGATTGCAGGAAAGAACACACCCGTTTTACAAACCCTTCGTCCCCTGCCTCATATTCACACAATCCTTGCAGCAAGTACTGGAATTTTGGCCTTCATTGTCTTCTTAGTAACTCTGTTAGCACCACAAGTGGGAGCTTTTGAGACAGACTTAACTGTCAATGGCTTGAAGCAAGCTGCAACAAATATTAACCAGACCAAGGTGATGACAGAACGAGCAGAAGCTGATAGTTTAGGAATTGCTGATGGCACTATGTTAATTGGTGACTCGGTAGCACTAAGAGCTAATACAGCCTTGCAGACAGCCCTTCCTGGAGCACAGATTAATGCACAAGTCAGCAGAACAACCAAGACCGCCAACGAAATCATGCTCAACAATAGCCAGAATAAATTTCTACCAAAGATGGTGGTTATTGCAACTGGGGTAAATAATCCTGAAAATTACAAGGAAGATTGGGATAGTATCGTGAAAAATCTTCCTAAGGGGCACCATATGGTTTTGGTGACTCCTTATGAAGGAGATAAGACAAAAGAGACCTATGCCATCGTTGAGAAGGCGGCTGCCTATATGAGAGAATTGGCAGAGAAGACTCCTTACATCACGATAGCAGATTGGAATCAAGTTGCTAAAGAGCATCCAGAGATCTGGACTGGGACAGACCAAGTCCATTTTGGAAGTGACAATAGTAAAATTGAAGCAGGAGCTAAATTGTATGCAGATACCATTGCTGCAGCCTTGCAAACAGCTCAAGACAAGCCGGTCAAATCAAAATAACTTGTATTAAAAAGAGAAGAGTTGGAGGAATCCAGCTCTTTTAAAATATCTCTAGAAAATAGGTCTATACCATTTACAAATAAAAAAGAAAGGTTTATAATGTAATTGACATAATAAATTGTAGAATCAATCTTTTAAGGAGGTTAACATTATGCCTAACTATATTAAAGCGGATCAGTTTTTCTACCCACACGGAGTTCGTCGTGGTGGTTACTTGGAACTTGTGGACGGCAAGTTTGGAAAGCATGTAGAAGAGATTCCTGAAGGCGCTGACGTCATTGACTATACAGGATACAGCATTGCGCCAGGACTTGTGGATACCCACATTCATGGATTTGGTGGTGTGGATGTTATGGATAATAATATCGAAGGAACACTTCATACCATGAGTGAAGGACTCCTCAGTATGGGAGTAACGAGCTTCTTACCAACCACTTTGACATCAACTTATGAGCAATTGCTCGCGGTAACTGAAAATATCGGTGCTCGTTACCAGGAAGCAAGTGGAGCCAAGATTCGTGGAATCTATTTTGAAGGACCTTATTTCACAGAGAAATACAAGGGGGCTCAAAACCCTGCTTACATGAAAGATCCTCGTATGGATGAGTTCCGTACTTGGCAAAAAGCAGCAAATGGCTTGCTAAATAAAATTGCCCTTGCGCCAGAACGTGAAGGTGTAGAAGACTTTGTTCGTACGGTTACGGGCGAAGGTGTGACGGTTGCTCTTGGACACTCAAACGCGACTTTTGATGAAGCTAAAAAAGCAGTCGATGCTGGAGCGAGTGTTTGGGTACACGCCTACAATGGCATGCGTGGCTTGACTCACCGAGAACTCGGTATGGTTGGAGCCATGTATCAATTACCTCATACCTATGCAGAGTTGATTTGTGATGGTCACCACGTGGATCCGAAAGCCTGCGAAATCCTTATCAAACAAAAAGGAACAGAAAACATTGCTCTTATCACAGACTGTATGACAGCTGGTGGATTGGAAGACGGTGACTATATGTTGGGAGAATTCCCAGTTGTCGTTGCAAATGGAACTGCACGCCTCAAATCGACAGGCAATTTGGCAGGTTCTATTCTCAAACTCAAGGACGGTTTGAAAAATGTGGTTGACTGGAACATTGCCTCTCCACACGAAGCAGTTATGATGGCAAGCTTTAACCCAGCAAAATCTGTTCACATTGATGATGTTTGTGGCCAAATCCGTGAAGGCTATGACGCGGACTTTATCGTACTAGATAAAGATTTGGAATTGGTAGCAACCTACCTAGATGGTGTGAAACGATATCAAGCATAAGAGAGAAAGCAGAAGTTAGAGGCTAGCTTCTGTTTTTTTATTTGCGTTACTTTACTGGTAAATAAAAAAGTTAAAAAAATCACAAAAAAACTTGAACAAACAAATGAAAAGGCTTACAATTATATTATAAACAGTACAAATAAAAAAACGGAGGAATGCTTTATGAAAGCCTATACTTATGTTAAACCAGGACTTGCTTCTTTTGTTGATGTAGACAAACCAGTTATTCGCAAGCCAACAGACGCTATTGTGCGTATCGTAAAAACTACTATTTGTGGAACAGACCTCCATATTATCAAAGGGGATGTTCCCACTTGCCAAAGTGGTACCATTCTTGGTCACGAAGGGATTGGGATTGTTGAAGAAGTTGGAGAAGGAGTTTCGAACTTCAAAAAAGGCGACAAGGTCTTGATTTCTTGTGTCTGTGCCTGTGGTAAATGCTACTACTGTAAAAAAGGAATTTATGCCCATTGTGAAGACGAAGGGGGCTGGATTTTCGGTCACTTGATTGACGGTATGCAGGCTGAATATTTACGTGTCCCTCATGCAGATAACACTCTTTACCATACTCCAGAAGACTTGTCAGATGAAGCCTTGGTTATGCTATCAGACATTTTGCCTACTGGGTATGAAATTGGTGTCTTGAAAGGAAAAGTAGAACCTGGTTGTAGTGTAGCCATTATTGGTTCAGGACCTGTTGGATTGGCTGCTCTTTTGACAGCTCAGTTCTACTCACCAGCTAAATTGATTATGGTGGACTTAGACGATAACCGCTTGGAAACTGCTTTATCATTTGGTGCGACTCATAAAGTTAATTCTTCAGACCCTGAAAAAGCCATTAAAGAAATTTATGATTTGACAGATGGCCGTGGTGTAGATGTCGCTATTGAAGCTGTTGGTATTCCTGCAACATTTGATTTCTGTCAAAAGATTATCGGTATAGACGGAACAGTTGCCAACTGTGGTGTACATGGTAAACCAGTCGAATTCGATTTGGACAAACTTTGGATTCGCAACATCAATGTAACAACTGGTTTGGTATCTACAAATACCACTCCACAATTGTTGAAAGCTCTTGAAAGTCATAAGATTGAACCAGAAAAATTGGTAACTCACTATTTCAAATTAAGTGAAATTGAAAAAGCCTATGAAGTTTTCAGTAAAGCAGCAGACCACCATGCAATCAAGGTCATTATCGAAAACGATATCTCGGAAGCCTAGGTAGTAACAAGATTTTGGAACATAAGCAAATAGAAATTCAGTCATCCATCAGATGGCTGGATTTTTTATCGAAAAATTAAGAAATGAGCATATTTCTTTCCTTGTTTGGCGGAATTGGTTATAATATACGGTACAAAGGAATGAATGAATATGTATCGTGTTATAGAAATGTACGGAGATTTTGAACCGTGGTGGTTCTTAGAAGGTTGGGAAGAAGATATTGTAGCAAGTAGAAAATTTGACCAGTATTATGATGCTCTCAAATACTACAAAACTTGCTGGTTTAGATTGGAACAAGAATCTCCTCTTTATAAAAGTAGAAGTGATTTGATGACCATTTTTTGGGATCCAGAAGACCAACGCTGGTGTGATGAATGTGACGAGTATTTACAACAATACCATTCTTTGGCTCTTTTACAGGATGAGCAGGTTATTCCAGATGAAAAACTACGTCCAGGCTATGAAAAGCAAACAGGTAAGGAAAGGCACCGTTCTTGCCGTATGAAATTAAAATAGAGAAAAAGTAACTTTTTTGGAGTTGCTTTTTTTATTTTTCCAAATCTTTGCGAATAGTATAGGTGAGGAGGTAAGTATGGTTCAAGAAATTGCACAAGAAATCATTCGTTCGGCTCGGAAAAAAGGGGCGCAAGACATTTATTTTGTCCCCAAGTTAGACGCCTATGAGCTTCATATGAGGGTGGGAGATGAGCGCTGTAAAATCGGTTGTTATGATTTTGAAAAGTTTGCGGCCGTCATCAGTCACTTTAAGTTTGTGGCGGGTATGAATGTTGGAGAAAAGCGACGTAGTCAACTTGGTTCCTGTGATTATGCCTATGCCCAGAAGATGGTTTCTCTACGTTTATCTACTGTAGGTGATTATCGAGGTCATGAGAGTTTAGTTATTCGCTTGTTGCATGATGAGGAGCAGGAGTTGCATTTTTGGTTTCAGGATATTGAAGAACTGGGCAAGCAGTACAGGCAACGGGGACTTTATCTTTTTGCTGGTCCAGTCGGAAGTGGCAAGACGACCCTGATGCATGAATTGGCTAAATCTCTCTTTAAAGGACAGCAAGTCATGTCCATCGAAGATCCTGTCGAAATCAAGCAGGACGACATGCTCCAGTTGCAGTTGAATGAGGCGATTGGGCTTACCTATGAAAATCTTATCAAGCTTTCCTTACGTCATCGACCAGATCTCTTGATTATCGGAGAAATTCGTGACAGCGAGACGGCGCGTGCAGTGGTCAGAGCTAGTTTAACAGGGGCGACAGTCTTTTCAACCATTCATGCCAAGAGTATCCGAGGTGTTTATGAGCGCCTGCTGGAGTTGGGTGTGAGTGAGGAGGAATTGGCAGTCGTTCTGCAAGGAGTCTGCTACCAGAGATTAATCGGGGGAGGAGGAATCGTTGACTTTGCAAACAAAGGCTATCAAGAACACCAGCCAACTAGCTGGAATGAACAGATTGACCAACTTCTTAAAGATGGACATATCACAAGTCTTCAGGCTGAAACGGAAAAAATTAGCTACAGCTAAGCAAAAAAATATCATCACCTTGTTTAACAATCTCTTTTCCAGCGGTTTTCATCTGGTGGAGACTATCTCCTTTTTAGATAGGAGTGCTTTGTTAGACAAGCAGTGTGTGACCCAGATGCGCACGGGCTTGTCTCAGGGGAAATCATTCTCAGAAATGATGGAAAGTTTGGGATTTTCAAGTGCCATTGTCACCCAGTTATCCCTAGCTGAAGTCCATGGGAATCTTCACCTGAGTTTGGGAAAGATAGAAGAGTATCTAGACAATCTAGCCAAGGTCAAGAAAAAATTAATTGAAGTAGCGACCTATCCCTTGATTTTACTGGGATTTCTTCTCTTAATCATGCTGGGGCTACGTAACTACCTACTACCACAACTGGATAGTAGCAATATTGCTACCCAAATTATCGGCAATCTGCCACAAATCTTTCTAGGCATGGTAGGGTTTGTCTCAGTAGGTGTCCTTTTAGCACTCACTTTTTATAAAAGAAGTTCTAAGATGCGTGTCTTTTCTATCCTAGCACGCCTTCCCTTTCTTGGAATCTTTGTGCAGACCTATTTGACAGCCTATTATGCGCGTGAATGGGGGAATATGATTTCGCAGGGAATGGAGCTGACGCAGATTTTTCAGATCATGCAGGAACAAGGTTCCCAACTCTTTAAAGAAATCGGTCAAAATTTAGCTCAATCCCTACAAAATGGCCGTGAATTTTCTCAGACTATAGGAACCTATCCTTTCTTTAAGAAGGAGTTGAGTCTCATCATCGAGTATGGGGAAGTCAAGTCCAAGCTGGGTAGTGAGTTGGAAATCTATGCTGAAAAAACTTGGGAGGCCTTTTTTACTCGAGTCAATCGCACCATGAATTTTGTGCAGCCACTGGTTTTTATCTTTGTGGCACTGATTATCGTTTTACTTTATGCGGCAATGCTCATGCCCATGTATCAAAATATGGAGGTAAATTTTTAAAATGAAAAAAATGATGACATTCTTGAAAAAAGCTAAGGTTAAAGCTTTCACACTTGTGGAGATGTTGGTGGTCTTGCTCATCATCAGTGTGCTTCTATTACTCTTTGTACCTAATCTGACCAAGCAAAAAGAAGCAGTCAATGACAAAGGAAAAGCTGCTGTTGTTAAGGTGGTGGAAAGCCAGGCAGAACTTTATAGCTTAGATAAGAATGAAGATGCTACTCTGAGCAAGTTACAAGACGATGGGCGAATCACAGAAGAACAGGCTAAAGCCTATAAAGAATACCATGCTAAACAAGGTACCAGTCAAAGTGTTTCAGATTAAGGCCTTTACCATGCTGGAAAGTCTTTTGGTTTTGGGTCTTGTGAGTATCCTTGCTTTGGGCTTGTCCGGCTCTGTCCAGTCCACTTTTGCGGCGGTAGAGGAGCAGATTTTCTTTATGGAGTTTGAAGAACTCTATCGGGAAACCCAAAAACTCAGTGTGGCCAGTCAGCAAAAGACAAGTTTGAGCATAGACGGACAGACCATTAGCAATGGCAGTCAAAAGCTGACAGTTCCTAAAGGAATTCAGGCACCATCAGGCCAAAGTATTACATTTGACCGAGTTGGAGGCAATTCGTCCCTGGCTAAGGTTGAATTTCAGACCAGTAAAGGAACGATTCGCTATCAATTATATCTAGGAAATGGAAAAATTAAACGCATTAAGGAAACAAAAAATTAGGGCAGTAATTTTACTAGAAGCAGTAGTTGCTCTAGCTATCTTTGCCAGCATCGCGACGCTCCTTTTGGGACAAATTCAGAAAAATAGACAAGAAGAAGCAAAAATTTTGCAGAAAGAAGAGATCTTGCGTGTAGCTAAGATGGCTTTGCAGACAGGTCAAAATCAGGTAAACATAAACGGAGTTGAGATTCAGGTGTTTTCTAGTGAAAAGGGATTGGAGGTTTATCATGGTTCAGAACAGTTGTTGGCTATCAAAGAGCCATAAGGTCAATGCTTTCACCTTGTTGGAATCACTGATTGCTCTCATTGTCATCAGTGGAAGTTTACTCCTCTTTCAAGCCATGAGTCAGCTCCTCATTTCAGAAGTTCGCTACCAGCAACAAAGCGAGCAAAAGGAGTGGCTCTTGTTTGTGGACCAGCTGGAGGCAGAATTAGACCGTTCGCAATTCGAAAAAGTGGAGGGCAATCGCCTCTATATGAAGCAGGATGGCAAGGAAATTGCGATAGGTAAGTCAAAATCGGATGATTTTCGAAAAACTGATGCCAGTGGACGAGGATATCAGCCTATGATTTATGGACTCAAATCTGCGCATATTACAGAGGACAATCAGTTGGTGCGCTTTCATTTCCAGTTCCAAAAAGGCTTAGAAAGGGAGTTCATCTATCGTGTGGAAAAAGAAAAAAGTTAAGGCAGGTGTTCTCCTCTATGCAGTCACCATGGCAGCCATTTTTAGTCTTTTGTTACAATTTTACTTGAACCGACAAGTCGCTTACTATCAAGACTATGCTTTAAATAAAGAAAAGCTGGTCGCTTTTGCTATGGCCAAGCGAACCAAGGATAAAGCCGAGCAAGAAAGTGGGGAACAGGCCTTTAATCTGGGGAAGGTGAGCTATCAAAATAAGAAAACAAGCTTGGTGACAAGGGTTCGTACGCCTAAGAGTCAATATGAGTTCCTATTTCCCTCAGTCAAAATCAAAGAAGAGAAAACAGATAAAAAGGAAGAGGTAGTGACTGATTCAAGTAATCAAGCAGAGAAGAAAAAATCAGAAGAGAAGCCTGAAAAGAAAGAGAATTCCTAGCCAATCAAGCTACTTTGTGCTAAACTAAAAATATGAAACATGATTTTAACCACAAAGCAGAAACTTTTGATTCACCTAAAAATATCTTCCTTGCAAACTTGGTTTGTCAAGCAGTCGAGAAACAGATTGATCTTCTATCAGACAAAGAAATTTTGGATTTCGGTGGAGGGACGGGTCTATTAACCTTGCCACTAGCCAAACAAGCCAAGTTTGTAACATTGGTAGATATTTCGGAGAAAATGCTGGAGCAAGCTCGTTTGAAAGCGGAGCAGCAAGACATCAAGAATATCCAGTTTCTGGAGCAAGATTTACTGGCAAATCCCTTGGAGAAAGAGTTTGATCTCATTGTTGTTTGTCGTGTTCTTCACCATATGCCTGATTTGGATGCAGCTCTCTCACTGTTTCATCAACATCTGATAGAAAATGGACAACTTTTACTTGCTGATTTTACCAAGACAGAAGCTAACCATCACGGATTTGAATTGGTTGAACTGGAAAACAGGCTAGCCCAGTTTGGTTTTTCATCTGTGCATAGTCAGATCCTCTATAGCGCTGAAGACCTGTTTCAAGGAAATTACTCAGAACTCTTTTTAACAGTAGCCCAAAAATCACTCGCCTAGTCAGGGAGTGATTTTTCTATAAGGATGGAAAAAAGAAGGGAAATTTGATAAGATAGGAATATGGATTTTGAAAAAATTGAACAAGCTTATACCTATTTACTAGAGAATGTCCAAGTCATTCAAAGTGATTTGGCGACCAACTTTTATGACGCCCTGGTGGAGCAAAACAGCATCTATCTGGATGGAGAAACTGAGCTAGAGCAGGTCAAAGAGAACAATCAGGCCCTTAAACGTTTAGCGCTACGCAAAGAAGAATGGCTCAAGACCTACCAGTTTCTCTTGATGAAGGCTGGGCAAACAGAACCCCTACAGGCTAATCACCAGTTTACACCGGATGCTATTGCCTTACTTTTGGTGTTTATTGTGGAAGAGTTGTTTAAAGAGGAGGAAATCACTATTCTCGAAATGGGTTCTGGCATGGGAATTTTGGGCGCTACTTTCTTGACCTCGCTTGATAAAAAGGTGGATTACTTGGGAATGGAAGTGGATGATTTGCTGATTGATTTGGCAGCTAGCATGGCAGATGTAATTGGTTTACAGGCTGGCTTTGTCCAAGGGGATGCCGTTCGTCCACAGATGCTCAAAGAAAGCGACGTGGTCATCAGCGACTTGCCTGTCGGCTATTATCCTGATGATGCCGTTGCGTTGCGTCATCAAGTTGCTTCTAGCCAAGAACATACTTACGCCCATCACTTGCTCATGGAACAAGGGCTTAAGTACCTCAAATCAGATGGATACGCTATTTTTCTCGCTCCGAGTGATTTGTTGACCAGTCCTCAAAGTGATTTGTTGAAAGGGTGGTTGAATGAGGAAGCAAGTCTGGTTGCTATGATTAGTTTGCCTGAAAATCTTTTTGCTAATGCCAAACAATCCAAGACGATTTTTATCTTACAGAAGAAAAGTGAAACAGCAGTAGAGACTTTTGTTTATCCACTTGCTAGCTTGCAAGATGCAAGTGTTTTAATGAAATTTAAAGAAAATTTTCAAAAATGGACTCAAGGTACTGAAATATAAAATAGATTTTGTTATAATAGATGAAAACGCTTAAAAAGGGGTATCATGTTATGACAAAAACAATTGCAATCAATGCGGGAAGTTCAAGTTTGAAATGGCAATTATACTTAATGCCAGAAGAAAAAGTATTGGCGAAAGGTTTGATTGAACGTATCGGTTTGAAAGATTCAATTTCAACTGTAAAATTTGATGGCCGTTCTGAACAACAAATTTTGGATATCGAAAATCACACACAAGCTGTTAAAATCTTATTGGATGACTTGATTCGTTTCGATATTATCAAGGCTTATGATGAGATTACAGGTGTTGGACACCGTGTTGTTGCAGGTGGAGAGTATTTCAAAGAATCAACAGTTGTTGAAGGGGATGTTTTAGAAAAAGTTGAAGAGTTGAGTTTGTTGGCTCCTCTCCACAATCCAGCTAATGCAGCAGGTGTTCGCGCCTTCAAGGAATTGTTGCCAGACATTACTAGTGTAGTTGTTTTTGATACTTCATTCCACACAACTATGCCAGAGAAAGCTTATCGCTACCCTCTACCAACAAAATATTACACAGAAAACAAGGTTCGTAAATATGGTGCCCACGGTACAAGTCACCAGTTTGTAGCAGGAGAAGCTGCAAAACTCTTGGGACGTCCATTAGAAGACTTAAAATTGATTACTTGCCATATCGGTAATGGTGCTTCTATTACAGCAGTTAAGGGCGGTCAATCTGTTGATACTTCAATGGGATTCACTCCACTTGGTGGTGTGATGATGGGAACACGTACAGGAGATATTGACCCAGCTATCATTCCTTACTTAATGCAATATACAGAGGACTTTAATACTCCTGAAGACATTAGTCACGTTCTTAATCGTGAATCAGGACTAATGGGGGTTTCAGGTAAATCTAGTGATATGCGTGATGTGATTGCTGCTATGGAAGAAGGGGATCACGATGCCACTTTAGCCTATGAAATGTATGTTGATCGTATCCAAAAACATATCGGTCAATACCTTGCAGTCTTAAATGGAGCAGATGCTATTATCTTTACTGCAGGTATCGGTGAAAATGCTGCAAACGTACGTGAAGATGTTATTTCAGGTATCTCTTGGTTCGGCTGTGATGTTGACCCAGAAAAGAACGTCTTTGGTGTGACAGGAGACATCTCAACAGAGGCAGCGAAAATCCGTGTTTTGGTTATTCCAACTGATGAAGAATTGGTCATTGCCCGTGACGTTGAACGATTGAAAAATAAGTAAAATTAGAAAAAAGATTCCGTACAAGGAGTTGGAAAAGAGATTTTTCCAGCTTCTTTTTCTGATGGAAATGTCCAAAACCTTGCTATGATTGGCTTTTTTGAAAAATATGGTATAATAGTAGTAATTTAATAGATGGAGTTGAGTTTTGAAGAAAAACTTTCGTGTAAAAAGAGAGAAAGATTTTAAGGCGATTTTCAAGGAGGGGACAAGTTTTGCCAATCGCAAGTTTGTTGTCTACCAACTAGAAAATCAGAAAAACCATTTTCGAGTAGGTCTATCAGTTAGCAAAAAACTGGGGAATGCCGTCACTAGAAATCAAATTAAGCGACGGATTCGGCATATTATCCAGAATGCAAAAGGGAGTCTGGCAGAAGATGTCGATTTTGTTGTCATTGCTCGAAAAGGGGTCGAAACCTTGGGATATGCAGAGATGGAGAAAAACCTACTCCACGTATTAAAATTATCAAAGATTTACCAGGAAGGAAATGGGAGTGAAAAAGAAACTACAGTTGACTAGTTTGCTAGGACTGTCCCTATTGATCATGACAGCCTGTGCGACCAATGGGACAACTAGCGATATTACAGCCGATTCGGCTGATTTTTGGAGTAAATTTGTTTACTTCTTTGCGGAAATCATTCGCTTTTTATCGTTTGATATCAGTATCGGAGTGGGGATTATCCTCTTTACGGTCTTGATTCGTACAGTTCTCTTGCCAGTCTTTCAAGTGCAAATGGTGGCGTCCAGAAAAATGCAGGAAGCTCAACCACGTATTAAGGCGCTTCGAGAACAATATCCAGGTCGAGATATGGAAAGCAGAACCAAGCTAGAGCAAGAAATGCGTAAAGTCTTTAAAGAAATGGGTGTCAGACAGTCAGATTCTCTTTGGCCGATTTTGATTCAGATGCCGGTTATCTTGGCCTTGTTCCAAGCTCTATCAAGAGTTGACTTTTTAAAGACAGGTCATTTCTTATGGATTAACCTTGGTGGTGTGGATACAACCTTTGTTCTTCCGATTTTAGCAGCTGTATTCACCTTTTTAAGTACTTGGTTGTCCAACAAAGCCTTGTCTGAGCGTAATGGAGCTACGACAGCAATGATGTACGGGATTCCGGTATTGATTTTTATCTTTGCAGTTTATGCGCCAGGTGGAGTCGCCCTCTACTGGACAGTGTCCAATGCTTATCAAGTCTTGCAAACCTATTTCTTGAACAATCCATTCAAGATTATTGCAGAGCGTGAGGCTGTAGCTCAGGCACAGAAAGATCTGGAAAATAGAAAAAGAAAAGCCAAGAAAAAGGCTCAGAAAACGAAATAATAAGGAGGAATCTGGTAATGGTAGTATTTACAGGTTCAACTGTTGAAGAAGCAATCCAGAAAGGATTGAAAGAATTAGATATCCCAAGACTGAAGGCTCACATCAAAGTCATTTCTCGTGAAAAAAATGGCTTTCTTGGTTTATTTGGTAAAAAACCAGCTCAAGTTGATATTGAAGCTATTAGTGAAACAACGGTCATTAAAGCTAATCAGCAGGCTGTAAAGGGTGTTCCTAAAGAAATTAACGAACAAAATGAACCAGTCAAAACAGTCAGTCAAGCGACTGTTGATTTAGGGCATGTTGTAGAAGCAATTAAAAAGATTGAAGAAGAAGGCCAAGGGGTTTCTGATGAAGTTAAGGCTGAAATTTTGAAAAATGAAAAACATGCTAACACCATTTTAGAAGAAACTGGGCATATTGAGATTTTAAATGAATTACAGCTTGAAGAAGCTGGTTTCGGAGAAGAAGTAGAAACTCCTATTATTGAGAGTCAAGCTGAACAAACTGAAAGTCAAGAATTAGAAGATTTGGGCTTAAAAGTGGAACCGAGTTTTGACATTGAACAAGTAGCTACGGAAGTAACGACTTATGTCCAAACAATCATTGATGATATGGATGTTGAGGCGACGATTTCAAATGATTATAACCGTCGTAGCATCAATCTGCAAATTGATACCAACGAACCAGGTCGTATTATCGGTTACCATGGCAAAGTTTTGAAGGCCTTGCAACTATTGGCTCAAAATTATCTTTATAACCGCTATTCAAGAACCTTCTACATTACTATTAATGTCAATGATTATGTTGAACATCGTGCAGAAGTCTTGCAGACCTATGCTCAAAAATTGGCGACTCGTGTTTTAGAAGAAGGACGTAGTCATCAAACAGATCCTATGTCAAATAGTGAACGCAAGATTATTCATCGTATTATTTCACGTATGGATGGCGTGACTAGTTACTCTGAAGGTGATGAGCCAAATCGCTATGTCGTTGTAGATACAGAATAAACAAAATCAGGGTTCTCCTGATTTTTTGCTAGCTGGAGAAGATTAAATTAATGTTGAATAAGATAAGAGACTATTTAGACTTTGCTGGTTTACAGTATCGTAATCCTGATAAAGCGGGAGCAGAGCGAGAGAAGATGCTGTCATTCCGTCACAAAGGTCAAGAGGCCAGAAAGGCTTTTACAGAACTGGCCAATGCCTTTCAAGCAAGCCATCCAGAATGGCAACTTCAACAGACTAGCCAGTGGATGAACCAAGCGCAACGCTTGAGACCACATTTCTGGGCTTATATACAGCGTGAGGGGAAAGTGACAGAGCCTATGCTAGCCTTACGTTTGTACGGGAATCCTTCTGATTTTGGTATTTCCTTAGAAGTCAGTTTCATCGAGCGCAAGAAAGATGAGCAAACTTTAGGCAAGCAGGCCAAGGTCCTAGAAGTTTCAGCGGTAGAAGGGATTTATTATCTAGTCTACTCTAATGGTCAAAGTCAAAGATGGGAGGCGAACGAAAAAAATCGTCAGGTCTTAGTCGAGAAGGTAGGAAGTCAAGAAATCCGAAAAGTGTTAGTTAAAGCAGATGTTTCTTTTATTGAAAATCAATCATTAGAAGTGATTTTAGAAAAATTAGAAGATGCTTATGAACGCTTACTTCCCTACTATCAGGCGACAAGAGAGTAGAAAATAGGAGACTTATCTAGCGCCGAATTGTTTAATTGCTATTCTATGTATTTTTTCATATAATAGTAAAATAGAATGTGTGATTCAATAATCACCTCAAATAGAAAGGAAATTCTATGTCAAATCTATCTGTTAATGCAATTCGTTTCCTAGGTATTGACGCTATCAACAAGGCCAACTCAGGTCACCCAGGTGTGGTTATGGGAGCGGCTCCGATGGCATACAGCCTCTTTACAAAACAACTTCGTATCAATCCAGCTCAACCAAACTGGATTAACCGTGACCGCTTTATTCTTTCAGCAGGCCATGGTTCAATGCTCCTTTATGCCCTTCTTCATCTTTCTGGTTTTGAAGATGTCAGCATGGATGAGATCAAGAGCTTCCGTCAATGGGGTTCAAAAACACCTGGTCACCCAGAATTTGGCCATACAGCAGGGATTGATGCTACCACAGGTCCTTTAGGTCAAGGGATTTCAACTGCCACTGGTTTTGCCCAAGCAGAACGTTTCTTGGCAGCCAAATATAATCGTGAAGGCTACAATATCTTTGACCACTATACTTATGTTATCTGTGGAGACGGAGACTTGATGGAAGGTGTCTCAAGCGAGGCGGCTTCATACGCAGGTCTGCAAAAACTAGACAAGTTGGTTGTTCTTTATGATTCAAATGATATCAACTTGGATGGTGAGACAAAGGATTCCTTTACAGAAAGTGTTCGTGACCGTTACAATGCCTACGGTTGGCATACTGCCTTGGTTGAAGATGGAACAGACTTGGAAGCTATTCATGCTGCTATCGAAACAGCTAAAGCTTCAGGCAAACCATCTTTGATTGAAGTGAAGACTGTTATTGGATACGGTTCTCCAAACAAACAGGGAACTAATGCCGTACACGGTGCTCCTCTTGGAGCAGATGAAACTGCAGCAACTCGTCAAGCCCTTGGTTGGGACTACGAACCATTTGAAATCCCAGAACAAGTATATGCTGATTTCAAAGAACATGTTGCAGACCGTGGTGCATCAGCTTATGAAGCATGGGCAAAACTAGTCGCAGATTACAAAGAAGCGCATCCAGAATTGGCTGCAGAAGTGGAAGCAATTATCGAAGGGCGCGATCCAGTTGAAGTGACTCCAGCAGACTTCCCAGCCTTAGAAAATGGCTTCTCTCAAGCAACTCGTAACTCGAGTCAGGATGCTTTGAACGTTGTGGCAGCTAAGTTACCAACCTTCTTAGGTGGATCAGCTGACCTAGCTCACTCAAACATGACTTATATCAAGACTGATGGACTTCAAGATGATACCAATCGCTTGAACCGTAACATTCAGTTTGGTGTTCGTGAATTTGCCATGGGAACAATCTTGAACGGGATGGCCCTTCACGGTGGACTTCGTGTATACGGTGGAACTTTCTTCGTCTTCTCTGACTATGTGAAGGCAGCTGTTCGCTTGTCAGCCTTACAAGGACTTCCTGTGACTTATGTCTTTACCCACGATTCTATTGCGGTTGGGGAAGACGGTCCGACTCACGAACCAGTTGAGCATTTAGCAGGTCTTCGTGCCATGCCAAATCTGAATGTTTTCCGTCCAGCAGATGCGCGTGAAACACAAGCAGCTTGGTACCTTGCAGTGACAAGTAAGAAAACACCAACTGCCCTTGTCTTGACACGTCAAAACTTGACTGTTGAAGAAGGAACAGATTTTGACAAGGTTGCAAAAGGTGCCTATGTTGTCTATGAAAATGCAGCAGACTTTGATACCATCTTGATTGCGACAGGTTCAGAGGTCAATCTTGCTGTCTCAGCTGCCAAAGAATTGGCTAGTCAAGGCGAAAAAGTACGCGTAGTCAGCATGCCATCTACAGATGTCTTTGATAAACAAGATGTAGCTTACAAGGAAGAAATTCTTCCAAATGCAGTTCGTCGTCGTGTTGCAGTCGAAATGGGTGCGACTCAAAACTGGTACAAATATGTTGGTCTCGATGGTGCCGTTCTTGGTATTGATGCCTTCGGAGCCTCTGCCCCAGCACCAAAAGTATTGGCAGAATATGGCTTTACGGTAGAAAATCTTGTTAAAGTAGTTCAAAACTTGAAATAATCCTAAAAATCAGGGCGCAAGCTCTGGTTTTTCTTACTAGAAAAGCAAGGTACAACCTTGTAAAAGTAGCTGAAATTTGATATAGTAGTCCTATGTAAAAGACAAAGGAGAAGACAATGAATCCAAATTATACATTTTTAATTATGCTTGTAGCGATGTTAGGCTTGATGTTCTTTATGCAACGTTCTCAAAAGAAACAAGCACAAAAACGTATGGAAAGCTTAAACAAACTACAAAAAGGCTATGAAGTGATTACAATCGGTGGACTTTACGGAACAGTCGATGAAGTAGATACTGAGAAGAGAACGATTGTTCTTGATGTAGATGGAGTTTACTTGACTTTTGAACTAGCTGCTATCAAGACCGTATTACCGCTGAAAGAAACAGCTTCACTAGAAGGTGCAATTGAAAAATAAGACGGGATTATTAACTCCCGTTTTTCTATAAAAGAAAGGAAATGGGATGAAAAAACTAGTCTTTGTCTGTCTGGGAAATATTTGCCGTAGCCCTATGGCCGAGTTTGTTATGAAATCAATGACAGATAATTATGAAATCCAAAGTCGAGCGACTTCTTCTTGGGAACATGGCAATCCGATTCATAAGGGAACTCAAGGGATTTTTCAACAGTATCAGATTCCTTATGATAAAGGCAAGACATCGCTTCAGATTAGTAAGGAAGATTTTGAAGCCTTTGATTATATTATCGGAATGGACGCTTCAAATGTTTCTGACTTACGTCAGATGTGTCCAGTAGACTGTCAAGATAAGATTTACTCATTTGCATCTGAAAGTGTTCCAGATCCTTGGTATACAGGAGATTTTGAGGAAACTTATAAGCGTGTTCAAGAGGGTTGTCAAGCTTGGTTAGAACGTTTAGAGAAGGAGAGTGAAGATGGAAAATCTTAAGAATTTTTACGAAAAGTATCGTGTCTATCTGACTCGTCCACGTTTAGAGCTTTTGGCAGTAGTTACGATTGTTTTTTGTGCTGTGCTCGTCTTTTTTCTAAATATTCCCGGAAAAGGTGTTCTAAAGCTTGATAATGGAACGATTGTTTACGATGGCAGTCTTGTACGTGGTAAAATGAATGGCCAAGGTACCATTACTTTCCAAAATGGGGACCAGTATACTGGTGGTTTCAACAATGGAGCCTTCAACGGAAAAGGTACCTTTCAATCTAAAGAAGGCTGGACCTACGAAGGTGATTTTGTAAATGGTCAGGCTGAAGGAAAAGGGAAACTAACAACAGAACAAGAAGTCGTTTATGAAGGGACTTTTAAACAAGGCGTTTTTCAACAAAAATAAAGCCTCCTTATCAAAGGAGGTATTGTTATCATTTAAAAGTAAGCGCTTACTAGAAAATCTATCTCTTTCCAAGCTCCTCTTCCAATCAAGCTTGTGAAATAAAAAAATATTTGAAATTCATTTCACAAACTCTAAAGAAAAAACTTGATAAGTAAAGAAAATGAGAAAAAATTCACAAACAATAAAAAATTCTTTGTGAAATGTTTATGAAACTGTTTACAAAGTTGAAATAATGCGTTATAATAAACTTGTGAAAAAATTAACAAAGGATATCGATCCTTGAAAGCTATGGAGGAAAATATGGCTGATAAAAAAACTGTGACACCAGAAGAAAAGAAACTCGCTGCTGAAAAGCATGTCGATGGCTTGGTGCAAAAAGCTTTAGTTGCTCTTGAGGAAATGCGTAAACTCGACCAAGAACAGGTCGACTACATCGTAGCTAAAGCGTCAGTGGCAGCTTTGGATGCCCACGGAGAATTGGCTTTACATGCCTTTGAAGAAACAGGACGTGGTGTATTTGAAGATAAAGCAACTAAGAACTTGTTTGCTTGTGAACACGTAGTAAACAACATGCGCCACACTAAGACAGTTGGCGTTATCGAAGAAGACGATGTAACAGGTTTGACTCTTATTGCTGAACCAGTTGGTGTTGTCTGTGGTATCACTCCAACAACAAACCCAACATCAACAGCAATCTTCAAATCATTGATTTCATTGAAGACACGTAATCCAATCGTTTTTGCCTTCCACCCATCAGCTCAAGAATCATCAGCTCACGCAGCTCAAATCGTTCGTGATGCTGCGATTAAAGCAGGTGCTCCTGAAAACTGTGTACAGTGGATTACTGAACCATCTATGGAAGCAACTAGTGCGCTTATGAACCACGAAGGTGTTGCAACAATCCTTGCAACAGGTGGTAATGCCATGGTTAAAGCTGCATACTCATGTGGTAAACCAGCTCTTGGAGTAGGTGCCGGAAACGTTCCAGCTTATGTTGAAAAATCAGCAAACATTCGTCAAGCTGCACACGATATCGTTATGTCTAAATCATTTGACAACGGTATGGTCTGTGCATCTGAACAAGCGGTTATCATTGATAAAGAAATTTACGATGAATTTGTAGCAGAGTTCAAATCTTATCACACTTACTTTGTAAACAAAAAAGAAAAAGCTCTTCTTGAAGAATTCTGCTTCGGCGTGAAAGCAAACAGCAAAAACTGTGCTGGTGCAAAATTGAACGCTGACATCGTTGGTAAACCAGCAACTTGGATTGCAGAACAAGCAGGATTTACTGTTCCAGAAGGAACAAACATTCTTGCTGCTGAATGTAAAGAAGTTGGTGAAAACGAGCCATTGACTCGTGAAAAATTGTCACCAGTTATCGCAGTTTTGAAATCTGAAAGCCGTGAAGATGGTATTACTAAGGCTCGTCAAATGGTTGAATTTAACGGTCTTGGACACTCAGCAGCTATCCACACAGCTGACGAAGAATTGACTAAAGAATTTGGTAAAGCTGTTAAAGCTATTCGTGTTATCTGTAACTCACCTTCTACTTTCGGTGGTATCGGGGACGTTTACAATGCCTTCTTGCCATCATTGACACTTGGATGTGGTTCTTACGGACGCAACTCAGTTGGGGATAACGTTAGTGCCATTAACCTCTTGAATATCAAAAAAGTCGGAAGACGGAGAAATAACATGCAATGGATGAAACTTCCTTCAAAAACATACTTTGAACGTGATTCAATTCAATACCTTCAAAAATGTCGTGACGTTGAACGTGTCATGATCGTTACTGACCATGCCATGGTAGAGCTTGGCTTCCTTGATCGTATCATCGAACAACTTGACCTTCGTCGCAATAAGGTTGTTTACCAAATCTTTGCTGATGTAGAACCAGATCCAGATATCACTACAGTTGAACGTGGTACTGAAATCATGCGTGCCTTCAAACCAGATACAATCATCGCTCTTGGTGGTGGATCTCCAATGGATGCTGCTAAAGTAATGTGGCTCTTCTACGAACAACCAGAAGTGGACTTCCGTGACCTTGTACAAAAATTCATGGATATCCGTAAACGTGCCTTCAAATTCCCATTGCTTGGTAAGAAGACTAAATTCATCGCAATCCCAACAACATCTGGTACAGGATCTGAAGTAACACCATTTGCCGTTATCTCTGATAAAGCAAATAACCGTAAATACCCAATCGCTGACTACTCATTGACACCAACTGTGGCAATCGTAGACCCTGCTTTGGTATTGACAGTTCCTGGATTTGTTGCTGCGGACACTGGTATGGACGTATTGACTCACGCGACTGAAGCTTACGTATCACAAATGGCTAGCGACTACACTGACGGTCTTGCACTTCAAGCCATCAAGCTTGTATTTGAAAACCTTGAAAGCTCAGTTAAGAATGCAGACTTCCATTCACGCGAAAAAATGCATAACGCTTCAACTATTGCTGGTATGGCCTTTGCCAATGCCTTCCTAGGTATTTCTCATTCAATGGCCCATAAGATTGGTGCTCAATTCCACACAATCCACGGTCGTACAAATGCAATCTTGCTTCCATACGTCATCCGCTACAACGGTACACGTCCAGCTAAGACAGCAACATGGCCTAAGTACAACTACTACCGTGCAGATGAAAAATACCAAGATATCGCACGCATGCTTGGGCTTCCAGCTTCTACTCCAGAAGAAGGTGTGGAATCTTACGCAAAAGCTGTCTACGAACTTGGTGAGCGCGTAGGTATCCAAATGAACTTCAAAGCACAAGGAATTGATGAAAAAGAATGGAAAGAACATTCACGTGAATTGGCCTTCCTTGCTTACGAAGACCAATGTTCACCTGCTAACCCACGCCTTCCAATGGTTGACCATATGCAAGAAATCATCGAAGATTCTTACTATGGCTACAAAGAAAGACCAGGACGCCGTAAATAATTGTTATCAGCCTAGAGGCAGGAATTTCCTGTCTCTTTTTTGTAAAATTGGAAGATTGAAAATAATTTTTATCTTTTCAATTTTCACTTTTCATCTGAAAAGGAAAGTGGGAAATGACTAGGTAGACAAAGAAAGACAGCAGTATAGGCTTTCAAAGGAGAAAGAAAAATAAGTGGGGTATAGATAAAAAACAACGCCCGTACTTGCAATTAAACTTAAATAGTTATATAATAGGTTTGTTGAAAGGTGATTTGTAGTGATTCAAGTTACTCTTTTCACAATAAAAATTTCATGATTTTCATAAGGAGGAAATCACTAATGGTAGTTAAAGTTGGTATTAACGGTTTCGGACGTATCGGTCGTCTTGCTTTCCGTCGTATCCAAAACGTAGAAGGTGTTGAAGTTACTCGTATCAACGACCTTACAGATCCAGTTATGCTTGCACACTTGTTGAAATACGACACAACTCAAGGTCGTTTCGACGGTACTGTTGAAGTTAAAGAAGGTGGATTTGAAGTTAACGGTAAATTCATCAAAGTTTCTGCTGAACGTGATCCAGAACAAATCGACTGGGCTAACGACGGTGTAGAAATCGTTCTTGAAGCTACTGGTTTCTTTGCTAAGAAAGCAGCTGCTGAAAAACACTTGCACGCTGGTGGAGCTAAAAAAGTTGTTATCACTGCTCCTGGTGGAAACGACGTTAAAACAGTTGTATTCAACACTAACCACGACGTTCTTGACGGTACTGAAACAGTTATCTCAGGTGCTTCATGTACTACAAACTGCTTGGCTCCAATGGCTAAAGCTCTTCAAGACAACTTTGGTGTTGTTGAAGGATTGATGACTACTATCCACGCTTACACTGGTGACCAAATGATCCTTGACGGACCACACCGTGGTGGTGACCTTCGCCGTGCTCGCGCTGGTGCTGCAAACATCGTTCCTAACTCAACTGGTGCTGCAAAAGCTATCGGTCTTGTAATCCCAGAATTGAACGGTAAACTTGACGGATCTGCACAACGCGTTCCAACTCCAACTGGATCAGTTACTGAATTGGTAGCTGTTCTTGAAAAGAACGTTACTGTTGATGAAGTGAACGCAGCTATGAAAGCAGCTTCAAACGAATCATACGGTTACAC
This sequence comes from Streptococcus mitis, assembly GCF_000960025.1. Taxonomy (GTDB): domain Bacteria; phylum Bacillota; class Bacilli; order Lactobacillales; family Streptococcaceae; genus Streptococcus; species Streptococcus mitis_DH. The sequence continues at coordinate 212,343 of NZ_JYGQ01000003.1, forward strand.
AGAAGATCCAATCGTATCTTCAGATATCGTAGGTATGTCTTACGGTTCATTGTTTGACGCAACTCAAACTAAAGTTCTTGACGTTGACGGTAAACAATTGGTTAAAGTTGTATCATGGTACGACAACGAAATGTCATACACTGCACAACTTGTTCGTACTCTTGAATACTTCGCAAAAATCGCTAAATAATTCTTGAGTCGATAAAAAGCAAGGCCTCTGGTCTTGCTTTTTAAATATTTAAAAATGGATGACGCTATCATCCATTCTTTTTTAACTCTTTTTCAAAAGTATCTGATAGGGTAGTGAAGCTTAATTTCTCTAGAGTAAGCGGATGGGTAAAGGACAGTCGAAAGGCGTGGAGCATAAGCCGACTTGTTTTTGATTTACTATTATAGAGAGGGTCGCCTAAAATAGGGAAGTTATGATGCGAAAGGTGCACACGAATCTGATGGGTTCGCCCGGTCTTTAGTTTGCAACGAACCAAGGAAGTTTTGTCTGGGAATTGCTTTAATCTGCTTACATGCGTTTCAGCATATTGCCCATTTTTTGTATCAACTATTCGTTTTCTGCGGTCATGGCGATCACGCCCAATTTTGTCTTTGAAAACAAGTTCTTTGCTGTTGATATGTCCGTCGACCTGTGCCCAATATTCCCTAGAAATCTCTTTTTTCTCCAGTAAGCGATTGAGAATAGGCAGGATAAAAGGATTTTTGGCAAAGAGAACCAAGCCACTGGTTTCCATGTCTAGACGATGAACAACATAGCAGGTTTGGCCAACATAGGCACTGACATGGTTAAGAAGGGCGATTTCGTTTGGCTGATTACCATGCGTTTTCATCCCCTCTGGTTTGTTGACAATAATCAAGTGTTGATCTTGATAAACCTCTTGAACGAGGTTAGGATTGCCCCAAGGGATTTCTTTTTCGGGATAATCTTCCTTGTCAAAAGTTAACTGGCAAATATCTCCAGGATTTACCGTCTCGTTCCAATGAACTTCTCGCTGATTAATCAAAATGTGTTTCTTGATTCTCAAAAAATGACGGATTTTTCTAGGGATGAGGAGTTGTTCCTCAAGTAATTGCTTTACCGTCATTTGAGGTAGAGAGTCTGGTAATGTAAATGTGAATTTCATACAGATATTGTAACAAAAAAAGCCCTATTTGGATAGGAAATAGCTAAATTCTTGTCTTCCTATGATGAAGATGATAAAATAAACGCATGAAATTAGATAAATTGTTTGAGAAATTTCTTTCTCTTTTTAAAAAAGAAACAAGTGAATCAGAGGACTCTGATTCTACTAGCTTACGTCGCTCTCGTAGTGATCGAAAAAAATTAGCCCAAGTGGGTCCAATTCGAAAATTCTGGCGTCGCTATCATCTAACAAAGATTGTCCTTATACTAGGATTGAGTGCAAGCTTGCTAGTTGGAACCTATTTGTTTGCTGTTGCCAAATCAACCAATGTCAATGATTTGCAAAATGCCTTGAAAACTCGAACTCTCATTTTTGACCGTGAAGAAAAGGAGGCTGGTGCCTTGTCTGGTCAAAAAGGAACTTATGTTGAATTGACTGATATCAGTAAAAATTTGCAGAATGCCGTTATTGCGACAGAAGACCGTTCTTTTTATAAAAATGACGGGATTAACTATGGTCGTTTCTTCTTGGCGATTGTCACTGCTGGTCGTTCAGGTGGTGGTTCTACTATTACTCAACAGCTGGCTAAAAATGCCTATCTGTCGCAGGATCAAACTGTTGAGAGAAAAGCAAAAGAATTTTTCCTTGCCTTAGAATTAACAAAAAAATATAGTAAGGATCAGATCTTAACCATGTACCTTAACAATGCCTATTTTGGAAATGGTGTGTGGGGTGTAGAAGATGCGAGTAAGAAATACTTTGGAGTTTCTGCATCAGAAGTGAGTCTGGATCAAGCTGCGACTCTGGCAGGGATGCTCAAAGGACCGGAACTGTATAACCCCTTGAAATCTGTAGAAGATTCTACTAATCGTCGTGATACTGTCTTGCAAAATATGCTTGCAGCGGGTTACATTGATAAAAACCAAGAAACCGAAGCTGCAGAAGTTGATATGACTTCGCAATTGCACGATAAGTATGAAGGAAAAATCTCAGATTACCGCTATCCTTCTTACTTTGATGCGGTGGTTAACGAAGCCATTTCCAAGTATAATCTAACAGAGGAAGAAATTGTCAATAATGGCTACCGCATTTACACGGAGCTAGACCAAAACTATCAAGCAAATATGCAGGTTGTCTATGAAAATATATCACTATTTCCGAGGGCAGAGGATGGAACATTTGCTCAATCAGGAAGTGTAGCTCTCGAACCGAAAACAGGTGGAGTTCGTGGAGTTGTTGGTCAGGTTGCTGGCAATGATAAAACTGGATTCCGGAATTTCAACTATGCAACTCAATCAAAACGTAGTCCTGGTTCTACAATTAAGCCTTTAGTTGTTTATACGCCAGCAGTTGAAGCAGGTTGGGCTTTGAATAAGCAATTGGATAACCATACCATGCAGTACGACAGCTATAAGGTTGATAACTATGCAGGGATCAAAACGAGTCGAGAAGTTCCTATGTATCAAGCCTTGGCAGAGTCGCTTAATCTACCTGCTGTTGCCACTGTTAATGATTTGGGCGTCGACAAGGCTTTTGAGTCAGGCGAAAAATTCGGACTCAACATGGAAAAGGTCGACCGTGTTCTTGGTGTCGCCTTGGGAAGTGGTGTCGAAACCAATCCTCTGCAAATGGCTCAAGCATATGCTGCCTTTGCAAATGAAGGTTTAATGCCTGAAGCTCATTTTATTAGTAGAATTGAAAATGCTAGTGGACAAGTTATAGCAAGCCATAAAAATTCACAAAAACGGGTGATTGATAAGTCTGTAGCTGATAAGATGACCAGTATGATGTTGGGGACATTCACCAACGGTACCGGTATTAGTTCATCGCCTGCAGATTATGTCATGGCAGGAAAAACTGGTACAACTGAAGCGGTTTTCAATCCAGAATATACAAGTGACCAGTGGGTAATTGGTTATACACCGGATGTAGTGATTAGTCACTGGCTTGGTTTCCCGACGACTGATGAAAATCACTATCTAGCAGGATCTACTTCAAACGGTGCAGCCCATGTCTTTAGAAACATTGCAAATACCATTTTACCTTATACGCCAGGAAGTACCTTTACAGTTGAAAATGCTTATAAGCAAAATGGAATTGCACCAGCCAATACAAGAAATCAAGTGCAGAGTAATGAAGAAAATCAGGCGGATAATAGCCTTTCTGATATTAGAAGTCGTGCACAAAATCTGGTAGATGAGGCTAGCCGTGCTATCTCGGATGCGAAGATTAAGGAAAAGGCTCAAACGATATGGGATTCGGTAGTCAATCTATTTCGTTAAGATGCTTGTCAAAGCCTAGCTTTCTTGTTATAATAGATAAGATGGAGGCGTTATGGCACTAAAAAAAGCAAGCCTAGCTTGTGCGGTTTGTGGTTCAAGAAACTATTCAATCAAGATCAGCGGAAACCCCAAGCCAACACGACTAGAAGTAAATAAATTTTGTAAACATTGTGGTAAGTACACTACACACAGAGAAACGAGATAGGAGAGAGCGATGCGTTTTATTGGAGATATTTTTAGACTTCTTAAAGACACAACATGGCCAACTCGCAAGGAAAGCTGGAGAGATTTTCGTTCTATCATGGAATACACTGCTTTCTTTGTTGTGATTATTTATATTTTTGACAAGTTGATTGTTTCAGGTTTGATTCGATTTATTAATATTTTTTAGAAGACCTGTGGAGTTATTCACGCTAGAAATCTTCTATTATGAAAGGAAGTATCATGGATAGTTTTGATAAAGGATGGTTTGTCTTACAAACCTATTCTGGTTATGAAAATAAGGTAAAAGAAAATCTATTACAACGTGCACAAACCTACAATATGTTGGATAATATTTTACGTGTTGAAATTCCAACACAAACAGTGCAAGTTGAAAAAAATGGAAAGAGAAAAGAAGTAGAAGAAAATCGCTTCCCAGGTTATGTTCTTGTGGAAATGGTGATGACAGATGAAGCTTGGTTTGTTGTTCGAAACACACCAAACGTTACAGGATTCGTCGGATCTCACGGAAATAGATCAAAACCAACTCCATTATTGGAACAAGAAATCCGTGATATCTTGGTTTCTATGGGACAAACTGTACAAGAGTTTGATATCGATGTTGAAGTTGGTCAAACTGTACGTATCATTGATGGTGCTTTTGCAGACTATACTGGTAAGATTGCAGAGATTGATAACAATAAAGTGAAGATGATTATCTCTATGTTTGGTAATGACACAGTTGCAGAAGTAAACCTAAATCAAATTGCAGAATTATAACCGAAAGAGAGGCTTGTCCTCTCTTTTTTGTGCAGTTTAGACGGTGTAGGGGACAGAATAGGTGAAATATCCCAATTATCTTCTTGATTTGTTAGACTGTATCTAGAAAGGGGAACGTTATGTTTAAAGAATTGTATAAAGAAGTCCAGGGGATTGTATATAAGTGTAGAAATGAATATTACCTTCATTTATGGGATTTATCGGATTGGGACCAAGAGGGAATGATTTGCTTACATGAATTGATCAGTAGAGAAGAAGAGCTGGCAGAAGATATTCCTCGTTTAAGGAAATACTTCAAAACTAAGTTCCGGAATCGAATTCTAGACTATATCCGTAAGCAGGAAAGTCAAAAACGAAGATATGATAAAGAACCCTATGAAGAAGTAGGTGAGATTAGTCATCGTATCAGTGAGGGAGGTCTGTGGCTAGATGATTATTATCTCTTTCATGAGACACTAAGAGATTATAGAAGCAAACAAAGTAAAGAGCAACAAGAAGAGTTAGAACGCGTCTTAAGACATGAACGCTTCCGAGGGCGTCAAAGAGTATTAAGAGACTTACGTATTGTGTTTAAGGAGTTTGATATCCGTACACACTAGGAAGCCATGCAAAAAATAAAAAAGTTTAAAAAAGGTGTTGACAAGTCAGAAAAAGTCGGTATAATAGTAAGAGTTGAAAATAACAACTCCGGTCCGTTGGTCAAGGGGTTAAGACACCGCCTTTTCACGGCGGTAACACGGGTTCGAATCCCGTACGGACTATGGTATGTTGTGGTTGAGGCACTTGATGAA
>NZ_JYGQ01000005.1:0-1850 GCF_000960025.1 Streptococcus mitis
TGTTGTCGCGTTGTCAATGCATCTGCTTTCGCTTTTGCATCTTCCTTAGCTTTTGCTTTCTCTTCAGCTGTTAAGTCGTTGTTCGCATCAATTGCGTCATTTTTAGCTTTTAGTGCATCATCGATGGCTTGCTTAGCTGCTGGCTTCGCTACTGCGTCTGGATTTACATTGTTTACTTCTGTTGTTCCGTTAGCCTTAGCTTGAGCGACTTCTTCGTTTGTTGTCGCGTTATCGATTGCTTCTTTTGCTGCGTCTGCTTTCGCTTTTGCATCTTCCTTAGCTTTTGCTTTCTCTTCAGCTGTTAAGTCGTTGTTCGCATCAATTGCGTCATTTTTAGCTTTCAATGCGTCATCGATGGCTTGTTTTGCAGCCGGTTTAGCTTGCGCCGTTGGACTTACTGAAGATACACTTGTCGCTCCGTCATTTTTAGCTTGCGTTACTGCATCAATTGTTGTTGCATTATCGATCGCTTGTTTCGCTGCGTCAGCTTTGGCTTTTGCATCAGCTTTCGCCGCAGTTTTTTCTTCGTCTGTTAAGTCATTGTTCGCATCAATCGCGTCGTTCTTAGCTTTCAATGCGTCATCGATGGCTTGCTTCGCTGCTGGTTTGGCTACCGGCGTTGGAGTCACCGAATCTACTGATGTTGCTCCATCATTTTTAGCTTGTTCTACCGCTGCATTTGTTGTTGCGTTGTCGATCGCTTGTTTCGCTGCGTCGGCTTTGGCTTTTGCATCAGCTTTCGCCGCAGTTTTTTCTTCGTCTGTTAAGTCATTGTTCGCATCAATCGCGTCGTTCTTAGCTTTCAATGCGTCATCGATGGATCTCTTAGCTGCTGGTTTGGCTACCGGCGTTGGAGTTACCGAATCTACTGATGTCACTCCTGCGTTTTTAGCTTGAGTTACTGCATCGTTTGTTGTCGCGTTGTCAATTGCTTGCTTCGCTGCATCAGCTTTCGCTTTCGCGTCTTCCTTAGCTTGGGCTTTCTCTTCAGCAGTCAAATCGTTATTGGCATCAATCGCGTCATTCTTAGCTTTCAATGCGTCATCGATGACTTGTTTTGCCGCTGGCTTCGCTTGCGCTGTTGGTGTTACTGAAGATACACTTGTCGCTCCGTCATTTTTAGCTTGTTCTACCGCATCGTTTGTTGTCGCGTTGTCGATTGCAGTCTTCGCTGCATCAGCTTTCGCTTTCGCGTCTTCCTTAGCTTGGGCTTTCTCTTCAGCAGTCAAATCGTTATTGGCATCAATCGCGTCGGTCTTAGCTTTCAGAGCTTCGTCGATGGCTTGCTTAGCTGCTGGCTTCGCTACTGCTGCTGGAGTGACTGAAGCTACACTTGCTGCCCCATCGTTTTTAGCTTGAGTTACTGTATCGTTTGTTGTTGCGTTGTCGATTGCAGTCTTCGCTGCGTCTGCTTTTGTTTTCGCGTCTTCCTTAGCTGCAGTTTTCTCTTCAGCAGTCAAATCGTTATTGGCATCAATCGCATCATTCTTAGCTTTCAATGCGTCATCGATGACTTGTTTTGCAGCCGGTTTAGCTGTTGGCGTTGGAGTTACTGAATCTACTGATGTCACTCCTGCGTTTTTAGCTTGAGTTACTGCATCGTTTGTTGTCGCGTTGTCAATTGCTTGCTTAGCTGCGTCAGCTTTCGCTTTCGCGTCTTCCTTAGCTTGGGCTTTCTCTTCAGCAGTCAAATCGTTATTGGCATCAATCGCATCATTCTTAGCTTTCAATGCGTCATCGATGACTTGTTTTGCAGCCGGTTTAGCTGTTGGCGTTGGAGTTACCGAATCTACTGATGTCACTCCTGCGTTTTTAGCTTGAGTTACTGCATCGTTTGTTGTCGCGTTGTC
>NZ_JYGQ01000006.1:0-700 GCF_000960025.1 Streptococcus mitis
CTAGTATGGCCCGGGGGATCCGTTAGCTATCGTTCGCGAGAAAGTTAGTAGACACACAGGACCCAGGCGTGCAAGTCAATTTCAGCTGACTACACCGATTCTGGTTAAAAGAGCCTATGGCCACCCTTATTTTAGAGAAAAAAAACCACACCTCTAATGTGTTGGGCACTAGAAAAAGCTAACTACCTAGTCCGTTTCTGGACGACTTCATTGGGAATAACATACCCCCCACTGTGATTAAGACTGGCACTGTCCTAATGCTTTCTTCAATAGGTTTGGCTCATGTGTGATTCCCTCTGGCAAACTTATAGAGGACAAGCAGAATAAACCAATTCAAGGTCGTTGTAGCTGAAGGCCTGGCCTGCCTGACAGTTAATTATGAGCATGTCTTGCCCTTCATGGTGGATATTCACAGCTGAAAGTGGTATTGGCATTTTTTTCTGAGGACACAACGAGGAAATCTGATAAATACGGCCACCTGAAGTCTAGCTCGGAGTTAACAATTTACCACGTTTAGAGCGGCCGCGATATCCTGCAGATGCATCCAGTACTAGTATGGCCCGGGGGATCCGTTAGCTATCGTTCGCGAGAAAGTTAGTAGACACACAGGACCCAGGCGAGCAAGTCAATTTCAGCTGACTACACCGATTCTGGTTAAAAGAGACTATGGCCACCCTTATTTTAGAGAAAAAAAACCACA
>NZ_JYGQ01000007.1:0-2150 GCF_000960025.1 Streptococcus mitis
TAGCCTTGTTTCTTGAATTCTGTGATTTGACTTGTTGTGCTGTAGGCAATGGCTTCACCTGACTTACCTGTCACTTCATCTGTTGTGAGAACACGGTTACCGTTAGTGCTTACATAACGGATAACAGCTTTTTGGGCATCCTTACGATAAGTGACTGTTTCAACACGGTCTTGGTCTTTAGCTTGAACTCCACTTACAGCTGGGATTTCTGATTTATCCGCTGTGTAACCTGCGATAGTTGGAGATACCACTTTATCAAACGTATCATCATTAGTTGTCCAGTCTTGGAAGAAAATTTGACCAGTCACTAGGTTAATACGACTCCAACGTTTAAAGTTCAGTGTTTCAACCACATCATCCTTAGCCTTGCTTCCATCTTCGTAAACGTAATGGATGGTACGGCTAACACTTTCCTTGTTATCCAAATCATGGACACTAGCTGGCCAACGTGGGCTATCTGGTTGTCCTGGATTGACTGGGGTGTTTGGTTGTGGAGTTGGGTTATCTGGGTTAACTGGTTCAACACGTTCTGAAAGGGTTACAGTGTAGACTTGGTCACGTGCTGTATCGTAGTCATAAACCTTCGCACCACCTGCTGTGAATTCATCGCTGACAAGGTTATAGCCTTGTTTCTTGAATTCTGTGATTTGACTTGTTGTGCTGTAGGCAATGGCTTCACCTGACTTACCTGTCACTTCATCTGTTGTGAGAACACGGTTACCGTTAGTGCTTACATAACGGATAACAGCTTTTTGAGCATCCTTACGATAAGTAACTGTTTCAACACGGTCTTGGTCTTTAGCTTGAACTCCACTTACAGCTGGGATTTCTGATTTATCCGCTGTGTAACCTGCGATAGTTGGAGATACCACTTTATCAAACGTATCATCATTAGTTGTCCAGTCTTGGAAGTCGATATGACCTGTTACCAAGTTGACATTGCTCCAACGTTTGAAATTCAGTGTTTCAACCACATCATCCTTAGCCTTGCTTCCATCTTCGTAAACATAATGGATGGTACGGCTAACACTTTCCTTGTTATCCAAGTTTTCAACTGTTCCTGGCCAACGTGGGCTATCTGGTTGTCCTGGATCGACTGGTGTGTTGGGTTGTGGAGTTGGGTTATCTGGGTTAACTGGTTCAACACGTTCTGAAAGGGTTACAGTGTAGACTTGGTCACGTGCTGTATCGTAGTCATAAACCTTCGCACCACCTGCTGTGAATTCATCGCTGACAAGGTTATAGCCTTGTTTCTTGAATTCTGTGATTTGACTTGCAGTGCTGTAGGCAATGGCTTCACCTGACTTACCTGTCACTTCATCTGTTGTGAGAACGCGGTTACCGTTAGTACTTACATAACGGATAACAGCTTTTTGGGCATCCTTACGATAAGTAACTGTTTCAACACGGTCTTGGTCTTTAGCTTGAACTCCACTTACAGCTGGGATTTCTGATTTATCCGCTGTGTAACCTGCGATAGTTGGAGATACCACTTTATCAAACGTATCATCATTAGTTGTCCAGTCTTGGAAGTCGATATGACCTGTTACCAAGTTGACATTGCTCCAACGTTTGAAGTTTAGAGTTTCAACCACATCATCCTTAGCCTTGCTTCCATCTTCGTAAACGTAATGGATAGTACGGCTAACACTTTCCTTGTTATCCAAGTTTTCAACTGTTCCTGGCCAACGTGGGCTATCTGGTTGTCCTGGATTGACTGGAGTGTTGGGTTGTGGAGTTGGGTTATCCGGGTTAACCGGTTCAACACGTTCTGAAAGGGTTACAGTGTAGACTTGGTCACGTGCTGTATCGTAGTCATAAACCTTCGCACCACCTGATGTGAATTCATCGCTGACAAGGTTATAGCCTTGTTTCTTGAATTCTGTGATTTGACTTGTTGTGCTGTAGGCAATGGCTTCACCTGACTTACCTGTCACTTCATCTGTTGTGAGAACACGGTTACCGTTAGTGCTTACATAACGGATAACAGCTTTTTGGGCATCCTTACGATAAGTGACTGTTTCAACACGGTCTTGGTCTTTAGCTTGAACTCCACTTACAGCTGGGATTTCTGATTTATCCGCTGTGTAACCTGCGATAGTTGGAGATACCACTTTATCAAACGTATCATCATTAGTTGTCCAGTCTTG